>NZ_JBSSFD010000004.1:0-207203 GCF_054062295.1 Lysinibacillus sp. TE18511 | reverse complement strand
CTTTGCGTTATTCATCTTAATTGAACCGCCGTATACGGATCCGTACATACGGTGGTGTGAGAGGTCGGGAGCTAATCACTCCCTCCTACTCGATTTGAGATGTACATTATTTTACATGTTTAAAGACATTGACAACAAAGAATAGCACTGAAATTGCTACAGCGATACCGCCACCAGATACGAACAGCTCAAATAACCAGTGTGGCACATCCATATGAACCATCATCATACCGATTAAGAGGAACGGCAAACCGAGATTGTAAAACCAAAATTGTGCTTTGGCCAGCCCCGTTTCCGCTGCATCTTTATAAATTGAATAAATTAAACCGATAAATCCAGTTGTCAGCCAACCTACTACACCAATGTGGGCATGTGTAGCCGTCCATTGAAGTTGAATTGTATAATGCATAAATAGTCCAAAAGCGAAAACAAGCATCAAATACATGACTGAAATTTTTATCCATTTAGCACCCATCGTAACCAACTCCTTTCTCGAAAGTGATTTAGCTAGCTACTACAGTTTATTCTGTCGAAAAAAAAAGATGACATATTATACTCTGAAAAATTAAAAAGTGTTTCATTGTAAAATACTAAATTTTTCCGTAGAATAGAAGCGTGAAAAGGAGAAATTTGTTATTAGGAGGTACTATGAAAAAGAAAATAATTTTATTAACGATGATTTTGACGGTTTGCTGCTTACCAATAACCTTTCTCGAAAAGGCTGAAGCAAGCGAGCAAACCATGACAACAAAGGTGGATAGTGTCCTTGCGAAAAATTGGAAGAATAATGAGTACAGCATTACCGTACGAGATATGGAAACCGGGGATGTACTTTACAATAAAAACGGTGAAAAAATGATACGTCCTGCTTCTACTCATAAGCTTTTGGTTAGTGCTGCTGCATTAGATTTACTTGGACCTGATTATCGCTTTGAAACGAAGGTCTATGTCGATGGTCCAATTGAAAACGGTGTACTTCAAGGTAATATTTATTTACAGGGTGGGGGAGATCCAACGCTGTTGCCTTCTCATCTAGATTCTTTTGCCAGTGGATTGAAAAAAATGGGCATATCGAAAATTACAGGTTCCTTAATTGCGGATGATACGTGGTTTGATACAGATCGCTTACCGAAGGGAATTGTACCGCAAGAAGAAGCATTACCTTATGCCTCACGTATTTCTGCATTAACGATTTCGCCAAATGAGCAATACGATATTGCGACTGTCCAAGTTAAAGTGACTGGTTCAAAGGTCGGCACTACAGCGAATGTTCAGCTTGTACCGTTTGCTAGTACAATTCCCATTGTTAACAAAACAAAAGTTGTTAAAAAGGGCGAGAAAAGTACGGTAAAGATTACACGAGAGTATGGTAAAGATCGAATTGTTGTGACAGGGAATTTACCCGCAGGTTCAGAGAAAAGTACATATGTCACTGTCTATGACCCAACCTTGTATACACTCGATGTATTTCGGGAAAAATTAGTGGCAAAAGGTATTCAAACAATGCCTCTTAAGATGGGACAAGTACCTGAAAATGCTCAGCAAGTAGGTATTTCTTATTCAAAGCCATTAAAAGATATTAACTTTAAATTTTTGAAGTTAAGCAATAATGGTATGGGTGATATGTTTACAAAACAACTTGGACGAGAACTACTTGGAGAAGGAAGCTGGTCTGCTGGCATTCAAGCAATTCGTACATACGGTAATGATATTGGGCTAAATATGGATCAATGGGTTTTTGAAGATGGTTCAGGTTTAAGTCATCAAAATCGAGCAAGTAGTATGCAAGAAAGTTTATTATTATATAAAGTTCGAAGTAAATCCTGGTATTACTCATATTTAGATGCATTACCGCATGCAGGGAGAAAGGGTAAGCTTGTTGGTGCAACTTTAGAAAATCGTATGAAGGGCTATAGTGTATCTGCAAAAACAGGCTATATTTCTGGTACACATTCTTTAAGTGGCTATGTAAAAGGAAAAAGTGGCAAATGGTATATTTTTAGTATTTTAACACAGGGCAATAAAACTTCAGCAATCCCAACTATTGATGAGATTGTCAAGCAGATTGCAAATGAAATGTAAGGATGTTGAACAACGTAGTTTCATTACATTTAGTTTAATGTTAAACTAAATGATGAAATTAGTTACTTGCTAATTGATCAGGTGTACAAGGGTTGAAAAAACAGACATTGAGTATTACGAAGTGGCTAAAAATAAGATCCCTTTAGTTGCTTTGGTGATATTCAATAAAATTAGATGTGCAGCTGTTTTCTTAGCTCCAGATAATTCTCAATATATCACTCAATTATTGTGGACAGGGAGTCAGTAAGCTTCATTAATTTCTCAGGTGTTTGAGGAGGATTTTTTTGAAAGAAACAAATATTTTTAAGCTTATCCATATGGTTGAACAGATGAATAATGCCAATATTATACGTTTTACAAAAGCGTTTCCGTATCCGTTAGGGATCTCACCAATTTTAGTATTAAATGAGTTACACGCGAAAGGTCCGCAAAAGCAGGCTGAGTTAGCAGGAACGCTCGGCTATACAAAAGGGGCAATGACGAGTATTGCTGAAAAATTAGTAAAGCTCGGTTTAGCGGAAAGACTGTATGACTCATCTGACCGTCGTATTATTCGATTACAAATAACGGATGAAGGTGAAAAAGCCTTAGCGAAAGCCCAATCAATTGGCCAAGAGGTTTTTATGCAGCTTTTTGATGTATTGACTGATGAAGAAATTGCGCAATATTTGCTGATTCAAGAAAAATTAGTGCAAGGAATACAAGACAAAAGCTTATAGAAAAAGAAGTTTTACTCAGTAACATTAAAGACAAGTAATGGATTATGATGGTTTATTTCCTCATTACTTGTTTATCGGATTATGATCAATGTTAGTTGAATGAGGAATAATTTGCAAATAGAGGAAGCCTGTCGTACATTTAGTAAATACTAGTGTACGTCTTTTTTTCGTCTAGTATGCATATAAATAGACCATATAAACTTTTTTTCAACTTAAAACGTCAAAAAGAGGGGTAAATTTGGTCAGTAAGAAAGGACTTATGTATGGAAAAAAACATGAAGCGCTCTAAGGAAAAAAAGAGCAAGAAAAAAATCTGGCTTTGGATAGTAGGTAGCTTAATAGCAATTTTTTTAATTTTTATAGGTACTGCTTATTATTCGATCCATAAAACGATGAATAAAATAAATACACCATTAGAAACGACAGATAGTGGAGAAAAAGAACAAAAAACAGTGACAAAAAAAGAGCCGTTTTCTGTGTTAATGCTTGGAGTGGACGAACGCAAAGATGATAGTGGACGTTCAGACACGATGATTGTCGTTACTGTAAACCCTGAGAAACAAACGATGAAGATGCTTAGTATACCTCGAGATACTCGTACAGAAATTATCGGCCATGATTCCGTCGATAAAATTAATCATGCTTATGCATTTGGTGGTGTCCCAATGGCGGTGGATACGGTGGAGCATTTTTTAGATATTCCTATTGATTATTATGTGTATATCAATATGGATGGCTTCCTGCAAATTATCGACACGATTGGTGGGATAACAATCGAAAATGACATGGATTTAACCTATGATTCGTATCATTATCCAAAGGGAGAGATTACTTTAAACGGTGAGGAGGCATTAATTTTTTCACGTATTCGTTATGAAGATCCTCGCGGTGATTTTGGTCGTCAAATTCGCCAACGACAAATTATTGAGGCGGTCCTGAAAAAAGCTTCAACGACACCATCTATCTTATTAAAGGCTACAGATATGCTTGATGTAGTAGGCGATAATGTCCGTATGAATTTTACGATGAAGGATTTAATCCAGCTACAAAGTATTTATAAAAAAATGGATCGCAATATTGATCAGCTGTCATTTGAAGCGGAGGGTGGCGAAAGAATTAATCACATATGGTATTACATCCCTGATGAGACTGAGCTAGGCAAAATCCAATCGGAATTAAAAGCCCATTTGCAATAAATTATAAGAATGAATTAATTCGGTATGATAGCTGTAAATCTTTTGGCAAAGAAGGGAGGGAGATGAATGAATGCGAGGACCCAGGTGCTTAGGTATACAGCTCTCAATAATTGCATGCAAAGCTATGTACCTAAACGAAAAGTTCAAAAAAATCCAGTCAGTTCAGCTATACGACATTTACAACTATTGTGCTTAAAAATTTTCATGTGAAACATAAAAAATCATTCAGGTAGTGTGCATGCCTAGTTGAATGATTTTTTTATTTTGTTTGAAATATCAGAAAATTGGGTGTATAATAATATTAGAAATGGTTGAGGGAGTGATTGTGATGATTATAGGCACAATTTTATTAGCAGTTGCATTACACGCAGGGATTGTTTTAGCAGTAGATTTATTGAATGAGCAGCATCACTCTACTACGCAAAGTAACCATTCATAATCGTGAAAACAAAAAATAGAAGACATCTAGACAAAGTGATCATGTAGCTTTGTCTATTTTTTGTGGCTCATCAGCAAAAATTGACGACGACATTTGATAAGAAGTATGCCTTATATCAGGCATGTTGATTAGGGAAAAAATAGGTTTATTATTGAGCGACTCCTTGGGGATCAAGGTGATGAACCTTTTCTGTGAACTCGAAACTATTTATGTGATTCATTCGTCAATATACTGTATAAAATGTTATACTATAAAAAAACAGTATCGGGGAATGAACATGCAAGAAGAGAAAACAAGTTTTAAAAAAGAGTTACTATCCTATCTTAAAATTATTGTCATTACAGCTATAGTTGTTTTAGGATGTAAGCAATTTTTATTTGCACCGATTAAAGTGCAAGGGGCTTCTATGTACCCTACTTATCATGATAAGGATATTATTATTGTAAGTAAAATGAGTAAAATTGATCGCTTTGATCAAATTGTTTTTCAATCACCAACAGAAGATGAACTATATATTAAACGAGTAATTGGCCTACCAGGTGATACAGTTGAAATGAAGGACGATGTTTTGTATGTAAATGGTAAAGCCTATAAAGAAGATTATGTGAATCGTCAAACAGATGATCCTAATCAATTACGTATTACAGAAAATTTCACGTTAGAGCAATTATTAAAAGAGAAAAAAGTGCCTGAAGGTATGTATTTTGTACTTGGGGACAATCGACTAAAAAGTTACGATAGCCGCCACTATGGTTTAATTTCTGAGGATGCCATTTACGGTGAAGCGAAAGTAACACTTTATCCGTTTAGTAACTTCCATCTTGGCTCAAAATAATAAAGACTTTCAGTAAGAAAGAGGCTACGCATGAGTGGCCTCTTTTTTTGATTTTTTAGTTAGCGGATAATGCCGTACAAACTTTATAGTCGGGATAATGGACACAAACTGTTGAATTTTCAACAGTTTCTTTTATGGGGATTTGCTGTTTGCTCAGACTAGGGGAAATGATTGTTGGCTCATCGATTGTGAGCTCTTCTACTACTAGTTCTACGCCATAAAACAACATCAGAAAATAGCATACTAAACCTAATATACGCAAACAATCACCTCGCAATTTTCCGTTCTATTATTATGTATGGTCAAACTTTAAAAAATATAAGTAAAATCTAAAATTTCTCTCTTTTGCATGGACTTTTTTTACGGAATGATTGGCGTTTAATGAGGGAAAGTGCTATAGTGAAACGATTTTATGGATGATAAAGAAGAGAGAAGAATGACAATAAAAAATTGTTGTCATGTAAAATTCAATATGCTACTATAGCTAAAGTAAATATTTGAACTGTATAACCTCAATGATATGGATTGAGGGTCTCTACCAGGAACCATAAAATCCTGACTACAAAAATTTTGCTTCATTTTTGTAGTCAGGATTTTTTTGTCTTTATTCGGTAGGTGTTTAGACATATTGAAAACCCTCTCTACAAAAATGAAGGTTAGAAGGGTGATTTTTATGAATTGGAGAGTTTATATTCTTGCCGTTACTACCTTTACAGTAGGACTGGTGGAATTGATTGTTGGAGGTATATTACCAAAAATTGCAGAGGATTTAAATGTGTCCTTAGCAACAGCAGGACAATTAATTACTATTTTTGCTCTCGTCTATGCAATATCTGCGCCTGTCCTTTTATCATTAACGGCAAAAGTGGAAAGGAAGCGCCTTTATCTTATTTCTTTGTTTATTTTTACTTTAGGAAATGTGATGACTTTTTTTAGTACGACATTCTTGACAGTTATGATTGCTAGAATTTTTACCGCGATGAGTACAGCGTTGGTCATTGTGTTATCCTTAACGATTACAACAAAAATTGTTGAGCCAAGACATCGTGCAAAAGCTCTAGGTCTTGTTTTCGTAGGTGTAAGTTCGGCACTTGTCATCGGTGTCCCAGTGGGGATATTTGTGACAGAGGCATTTGGTTGGCGAGCTGTGTTCTTAGGGATCGCTCTTCTTTCAGCTATCTCCATGATTCTTAATGCGTTACTACTTGAAAAAATGCCAGTTGTAGAAGTTGTTCCATTAAAGGCACAAATTAAATCATTAGCAAATTTAAAAATCCTTAGTGCGCAATTAACAACAATGTTTATGCTAGCTGGTCATTATATGCTATATGCTTATTTAACACCATTTTTAGTAGAAGCATTTGATATGAACGCCTCTTGGATTAGTATTTGCTATTTGATCTTCGGGATCTCTTCTGTCAGTGGGAATGCTCTCGGTGGTTGGTTAAGTGATACAATTGGTACTGGAAAAGCAATTTTAATTGTTGTTTCAACATTTGTGCTTGTATTATTTAGTATCCCTTATACGATTGTCGCTTTACCACTCTTTTTAATCGTGACGGTTTTATGGGGTGCACTTAGCTGGGCACTTACACCTCCATTACAAAATTATTTAATACAAATTGATCCAAAAACATCGGATATTCAGCAAAGCTTAAATACAGCTGCGTTACAAATCGGTATATCCATAGGGTCAGCTGTTGGTGGAGCTATGTTTACTGTTACTGGTTCTGTTATGCACTTAGCTAGCTTCGGTGCCATTTTAGCTTTATGTGCTTTAGGCTGTGCTATTTTCTCTCTAAAAAGAGCACCAGTTTCACATGACACTGAGCTAGGGTTGAACTCCGCTCACAATAACTCATAGTTTAAAGTAGAAAATTTTTGGCTGAAATATCCAAAAATACTACTGGAAAAGAAGGACAATCTTATAGAGAGGTAGAATGTAAGTTTAGGAGGAGGTTGGTAAATACATGCAGATAGATTTAACTTCTTTCAGCGGTTCCAAACATCCGCTGAAAGAAGTTAAAGCCTCCGGCGGATGTCAAGGAATCGGAAAGGAGTTCTTTGTGCAAGCACAAAGCCGATTCCGGACGCAATTATGCCGAGGCATAATTGATTAGAGTTTAAAAGTTCAAATGTGAAAGTTGTCGCAACAATTGACCAGACGCTTTATCGCAATGTGGGTGCTATTATTTTATATGAAGAAGATTCCCACACTTTATCTGTACGAAAACTAAAACGAAAAATCGCTGATGAATATATACCAACAGACGAACTCGAAAACTTCATGTTTGACTCTCAAGCGGATGCTATAAAGTTCACGCATAAACTTACTAGAATGAGTGCACTTGATTATTTATTAGTAGCGAATAAAGAGAAACAAGTAAAATAATAAAGTAATTGCAAGACTGGCCTAATAGGGAGTCCATGCATGTGACAAAGGCATTTGGAATAGCCATATTCCAAATGTCTTTTTTTAGTGTTATAGCTAGCAAGAGTAGATTGAATTTACGTCATATTTTCACCTATCTGACAAATAATTAATTTCCCTATCGATTATTATCATACTGGAATAGGACAAGGAATAGATTGTTGTAGTTACAGTATTTTAGAGGCCAAGTAGATAGAGATTCTGATGATTGATGACTATTTTTAGGATGTATATTCAAGCGAATTTATACTCTCCCTAAGAGTTCAGAATAGGGTGGATACTGAGAGTTTCTTTAATTGGCAGGATCATCTAATCATTTCAAATGGAGGGGGAATCGAATGTCAGAATATCATCAACAATCGTCAGCTGAAGTTATGAAAACTTTGAACGTGACAGATCAAGGATTGAGTGATTATGACGTTCAAAAGAGACAAGAAGTATACGGCTATAATGTATTAGAGGAAGGCAAAAAAACAAGTACATTTGCCGTTTTCTTTGGACAGTTTAAAGATTTATTAGTCATAATTTTAATTATTGCTGCTTTGGTTTCATTTCTATTAGGGGAAGTAGAAAGCACGATTGTGATTATGATTGTCGTTATTTTAAATGCTATTCTAGGCACTGTACAACATGTCAAGGCAGAACAGTCTTTGGATAATTTAAAAGCCTTAACTTCTCCAATTGCAAAAGTCATGCGAAATAATCAGCTAATAGAGGTTTCTTCGGAAGATATAGTCGTAGGAGATCTTCTTTATTTGGAGGCTGGCGATTATATAAATGCGGATGGGAGATTATTAGAAAGTTATAATTTGCATATTAATGAAAGCTCACTAACAGGTGAATCAATTGCTGTCGCGAAAATGATAGACCCCATCAAAGAAAACAATATAACTGTTGCTGATAAAAAGAATATGGTATACTCTGGAAGTTTTGTGACGAATGGTCGCGGTATCGTCATGGTTACAGCAATCGGTATGCAAACTGAAATCGGTAAAATTGCCAATTTACTAGATACGGCGAAAGAGAAGAAAACGCCTTTACAAATAAATTTGGATCAATTTGGCGAAAAATTAGCTTTAGGTATTACGCTAATCTGTTTAGCTATTTTCACAATTGACCTTATTCGAGGACGTGCATTAGTAGAATCATTTATGTTCGCCGTTTCACTTGCTGTTGCAGCTATTCCAGAAGCATTAAGCTCGATTGTTACGATCGTACTAGCTTTTGGGACACAAAAAATGGCCAAGGAAAGTGCCATTATACGAAAGCTCTATGCCGTTGAAAGTCTTGGAAGTGTATCTGTCATTTGTTCAGATAAAACAGGAACATTAACTGAAAATAAAATGGTTGTGCAAGAAGTATATGTGGACGAAAAAATTATTCCATATGATCGTTTAAACACTAGAAATGCAGTTGAGAAAAACCTTATGGTAAAGGCAATATTATGTAATGATGCTGTAGAAAGGGACCGTAAAGAAATCGGTGACCCTACTGAAATTGCTCTTGTTAAATTAGGGAAGCAATATGACTTGGACGAATTACTGGTAAGAGATCATTATCCAAGAATGGCCGAAATCCCTTTTGATTCAGATAGAAAGCTTATGAGTACGGTAAATACTTTCAATCAGCAAACCATCATGATTACAAAAGGAGCATTAGATGTCCTTTTACCTAAAATTGTAAAAATTGAAACTTCAAATGGTATTTTTAATATTACAAAACAACAGCGTCAAAAAATCGAAGCAGTGAATCGCGATTTCTCGATGAATGGGTTAAGGGTGCTAGCTATTGCCTACAAAGAGGTAAAGGGAAATCAAGCAATTGATGTAAGAGCGGAAAAAGATTTAATCTTTGTTGGCTTAGTGGCCATGATGGATCCTCCAAGAAAAGAATCCAAAGATGCGGTTGAAAATTGTATAAAAGCGGGTATCAAA
This sequence comes from Lysinibacillus sp. TE18511, assembly GCF_054062295.1. NCBI lineage: Bacteria > Bacillati > Bacillota > Bacilli > Caryophanales > Bacillaceae > Lysinibacillus > Lysinibacillus sp. TE18511. The sequence continues at coordinate 197,567 of NZ_JBSSFD010000004.1, read as the reverse complement.
CCGGTGATGATTACTGGTGACCATAAAATTACAGCAATGGCCATTGCTAATCAAGTCGGTATTTTAAATGATCCCTCAGAAGCGATTGAAGGTCATGAAATTGCAGGATTAACGGATCAACAACTACAAGAAAAGGTGAAAGATTTCTCTGTTTATGCCCGAGTCACACCGGAACAAAAAATTCGTATCGTTAAAGCATGGCAGGAAACCGGCAAGGTCGTTGCCATGACAGGAGATGGTGTGAATGATGGCCCTGCCTTAAAACAAGCCGATATTGGTGTGGCGATGGGCATCACCGGCACAGAGGTGGCAAAAGATGCCTCTTCTATGATCTTAACGGATGATAATTTTTCAACGATCGTCAAAGCTATTGCAAACGGCAGAAGCATCTATACGAACATTAAAAATGCTATTTTGTTCTTATTATCGGGGAATGCTGGTGCCATTTTTGTTGTTTTATATGCAACAATATTAGGCTTGCCAGTTCCTTTCGCACCTGTACATCTTTTGTTTATTAACTTACTAACCGATAGTCTGCCAGCGATTGCAATCGGTCTAGAGCCGAATAATAAAAAAACAATGAAGGACAAGCCTCGAAATATTCATACACCATTATTAAATAAAGCATTTACTACTCAAGTGGTGCTCGAAGGATTACTAATTGCTATCTCTACAATTATTGCTTTTCAGATCGGATTGTCAACGGGAGATACGTTAACGGCGAGTACTATGGCATTTACAACATTATGCTTGTCACGATTAGTGCATGGCTTCAACTCCAGAGCTAAAGAATCGATCTTCGCCATTGGAATATTTTCGAATAAATATACTTGGCTTGCATTTTTAATCGGTTTATTAAGTTTACACGCAGTATTGTTTATTCCAATGCTGACAGGTGTGTTTGAAGTTGCTATCTTAAGCCCTGCGCAATTAGGTTTTATTTATAGTTTGTCTGTGTTGCCATTCCTAGTGAATCAGTGGTATAAGCTGTTGTTTGTGAGAAAAAGATAATATGTAAAAGAGCTCTCGTTGTGGAAACGAGAGCTCTTTTACATTAAGTTATAGCAGGGGCCATTAACCACCCTTTATCTTTACTTAGCTGTATCAGTTTAGCACCGAGTATGGCATACCTCATATGAAGCTCTCCATATTTTGTAGTATGTTTCTTCTTAACAGATATTTCTAAAGTTTGGCTGACTGTAATAACAGAAGAAGCAATATTCATCGATAAGATGGCGCTAATTTCGGTATCATTAATAGCCGTTTTTCCTCGAATATCTCTCATTTTCAACTTTTCGTATTCGATTGCTGTAGGTGGGGCCAGCACGCCATTGTCCTTTAATAACGCTGTTAGCTGTTTATTTTCCTCTTTTAAACATTGAATAAATTCTACGATGATAGCCTTCAAATTTTTATCAACAGCGTGTTTGAAAAATGCATGATTTGAAGCTATGTAACCATTATTAACGCCGAGCTGTGTCCAAATCTTAAAAATCTCTTTAAAACGTAATGATTCTAAAGTTCCGTTTGCCAATTCCATAGTGACACTTCCTAACACATGTTATCGTTCATTTATTTGAGATTAGGATGTGCTGATAAATGGAATTCTAATCATATTTTACAATAAAAGGTTCTGGTAGGGGCGTCCGATGAGCTGCGTAAAAACTGAAATTGTTCCGATGAAACAAGAAAATATACCGATAAAAGCTAAAATTGTTCCGATAAAATGAGATTTTGTTCCGACAAATCTTAAAAGTATTCATATAAAAATGAATTCACCACAATAACGTGGAGTTGATTTCCGTTCCGACTGAGTCTCTTCACTGCAGGGTCCATCTGTGACGCTAATCCTCAAACACTCCAATCAACAATTATTCCTTTAATTTCTTGCTTTTAAAGCTATTAATGGTTGTTTTTAATGCAGCAAAGTTTCCGATAGCTGCGTACCCATAAAAAAAGCCCATAAATATTCCTGCAATAAGATTGTGTCTATGGCTAATGAAGATAGAAATAATCAAGCCAATAGCCAGAGCGATTGCTGGAACATATTTAGGCTGAACATGCATTAATACCTTAATGAGCTGTGTAATAATCAACACAGCTGGAACGGCTATTACGGCATCCCAAAAATTTGTATGGATCACTGGAAATAATTCCATTTTCTACACCTCTTTTAAGTAGTCACAAAGCTATAACTTTAAGTTATGGTTTTTCCTGTTTACTTATTTTTATTCGATGAAGGTGTAGAGCCGTTAAGCTATATTGTTTAGCAATTAATAATAGGAGCCATAAGGATACACATATGGGTAGTGATATGGATATGGGTTCATATAATTTGGCTGTTTAGGCTTAGGTTTATGTTTACATTTACAATCAGATTCTTTTTGTTTTTCAGAAGCCGATTTTACACGATTGCAGTTTTTAGGCGGACCAATATATGTTGACGGTACAATTGGCGCAATGGTTTTCTTCCACTGTTTTTCATCTAAACAATAAGTGTGAGCCATAATATTGGCAGGTGTAAATGTTAATATATCTGAACCTAAAATGACTTCAGGAGTTGGAGCATCAAAAATAGCTAGTAAATGCGTGTCATCCTCAGTAGCTACTTCATAATGCCACCAGCCTTGCGGTACATTGGCAACTTGACCAGGCTTTATAGGATAATTCTCAATTTTTTTTGTAAAGGGATTAAGTATAGATACGATAGCAGCACCCGAAATACAATAAACAAGTTCGGCTGCATTTTGATGATAGTGAGGTTCTACCACATTGTCCTTACTTAGGAAAATATCAAGCAAGGACGTATTTTCTAATGTATTTAATTGTTCTACACCTAAGATATTAATATAATTCTGTTGATCTTTTTTAAAAAGAGTACTGTCATTTACATCAAAAGTGAACTGTGTTGACGGAGAAGTATAATCAATATTTGAGCTAATAATTACATCCTTTCTAATTAATTTTCAATACTTGTCATCAGCACAGAATATGTACCAACGTTAGTTTAGGCTTACATGAACGCCCATTTTATTTTCATTCAGAGAAGACTCCTATCACTGAAGGTGTAGAGATGAATGGGGATGTGGTTTCTTTTCAGTGGATATCCAAACACCTACTGAATGAAAATAAAGCCTCCGGATGCAATTACGCCAAGGCGAAATTGAATTGTCCTCTTGAAGACCTCCTTTAAAAATTAGTTTAAATTACCACTTCTAATTAAGAACATATGTGCGTATAATGGATATACAAACATTTGTTCTGTAATGAAAAACAGCTCTGTTATACTTACTTGTTTTTTGGGGGAGGGAAGTGAAGATCTAACAGAGCTAGTGAAAAGGAGCAACTAAGATGAAAGAACAGTTAATAAAAGCAATGCAGCGTCAACAAGTAGTTCGCATGATGTATGTAGCCAAGTCTGGTGCCATTACGAAAAGGCGTGTGAAAATCATGAAGATTGTTGGTGATTCCTTTACAGCATTTTGCTTTACGAGGCAGGCAAAGCGTACATTTATTATTAACAATGTTCTAGCAATACTCCCGGTTACACATCGGAAGCGTGAGGTGATTTGAATTACGACAATCTGCCACACAAGGACATTTTTTGTATTGACATGAAATGCTTTTACGCAAGCTGTATTGCCATGCTAGAAGGTCTAGATGTCTTGAAAGATGCTATTGCAGTTATTGGGAATTTTGAGCAACCAGGTAGTATCGTACTCGCAGCTTCACCAGTGATGAAGGAAAAATTTAAAATCAAAACGGGAAATCGTCGTTATGAGATACCTAAGCATCCAGATATTAAGCTTTTTGAGCCTAAAATGTCATTTTTTCTCGACATGTCAATGGCAATCACTCGCCTTATAGCTGAGTATGTACCTGCTGAGGCGATTCATGTCTATAGTGTCGATGAAAGCTTTGTGGATTTAACTGGTACAGAATGCCTTTGGGGTTCGCCTGAGCAAACGGCCAAAACGATTCAACAGGCGATTTACGAGCAATTTCGCATTCCCTGTGCAATCGGTATGGGACCCAACATGCTAATAGCGAAATTAGCGTTAGATTTAGATGCGAAAAAATCTGGCTTTGCTAAATGGACATATGAAGATATTCCTAAAAAACTTTGGCCGGTACGACCTCTGTCCGAAATGTGGGGCATTGGCAAACAGATGGAAGCAAACTTGAAAGCAATGGGGATACAAACAGTCGGTGGGTTGGCTAATGCGGATTTAGAGGAATTAGAAAAGCGCTTTGGTATTATGGGCAATCAATTATATTACCATGCATGGGGGATTGATCTTTCCACATTAGGAGAGCCTTTAGTGAAGAATTCAGCGTTAAGTTTTGGTAAAGGACAAATGTTAATGAGAGATTATCACACGCGAAAAGAAATTGCCGTCGTCCTACTTGAAATGTGTGAGGACGTTATGAGACGAACACGGGAAGCGGGATATGTTGGGCGTACGATCAGCTTAGGCCTTTCTTATAGTCGAAATGCTATGACAAAAGGATTTCATCGCTCTAGGACGATGGAAGTCCCAACAAATGAAACCCTTGTTATGTATAAAGTCTGTCTTGGGTTACTGGATGAGCACTTTGCTGGTGAGCCAGCACGTCAATTGTCAGTGAGAGTAACGAACTTGGAGCCAGAGTGCAGTATCCAATTGGATTTATTCGATGAGCGCAAGGAGCAACGTCAGGTAATTGGTCATGTGATGGATGCCATCCGCAGAAAATATGGCGCTGTGGCATTATTAAGGGCAGTATCTTATACGCAAGCTGGCACAGCCATTACACGTAATCGCTTAGTAGGCGGGCACTTAGCGTAAGGGGGGAATGAGAGAAGAAGAGATAGGAGAACGATTAAGAATTCGAGGAGTGTTTAGATGATACGTGACCGTGGATCAATGAAATGGACGGCGATGATGCTTCCTGAGCATCTTGGCCTCATTAAAGAGTGGAAGCAAGAGCAATTTTACGATAAAAAGCGAGAATTAACTGAGTGGGAGTTAGAAGAAATAGAACAGACCATACAACGTGCTTTTAAAATGCAAAAACCGATTACATTAACGCTATGGAACAACCATAATTTGCACGACGAGACAGGGCTAGTTACAGGAACTGATATATTCAAAAAGGAATTGCTACTAGAGACGGATGTAGCTATCAAGCGTATTGCATTTGATAAAATCAAAGACGCAAAGATGGTGGACGTTGATGATTAATGGTGAGGATCGCAGTATTTTGTATGAGTTTATAAAATTAGATATGGCAATCAGGTCATTACAACAAGACTATTCGTCGCTTGAAAAGTTAAAAATGTCCAAAATCTACATCCAGATTGTAGAAGGTTTATTAAAAGATATAAGAAATGATTTCTACAACAAAAAACGAGCCTTAGTTAAGAAAAATATTGCCGTTGTAAAATGGGTTAAAATTGATGAATATTTCAGCGATGTAATCATCAAAACAGCCGGTGAGGATGAGGTGCTACGTTATGCTAATCAAGCACTAAAAGCACAGGTAGAGGAGCTCATTCATAGCCGTTTAAACAAATGTGTGTAGAGATAGTTTGAAATCGCAGAAAACGACCCTATGGGAATAGGGGATATACAAAACTGGTCTGATGTCCAACTAAATACGCACCATTTTTAAAACCTTCTTATCACATTTACTGATACAGTTAAAGTTGACGAACCAAAGAAAAAAGTTATAATCCAAAATTACGTTTAATAAAGGGTTTTTAATCAACTGTATTGAAAAATATATATACCATAATCTGGAGGGGGTAAAATGATTTTTGAAATGACTACTCAAGTACGAGTATCTAATGTCGAAGAAGGGCATAAATGGTATGAAACACTGTTAAACAAAAAACCTGATTTCATACCACACGATGGTTTTGTAGAGTGGGAACTCATACCTGGTTGTTGGTTACAAGTAGCAGAGGGTAATTTTACTGAAGGAAATGGTCCTTTACGTTTAGGGGTTACAAATATCGAAGCGGAAAGAGAAAGACTAATAAAAGAACTTAACATTGATAACTTTGAAATTTACTCAAGACCAGAAGTTTCAGCTAAATGGGGAACATTTACTGACCCTTGGGGAAATCGTCTTGGTTTTTTTGAATACTTAGATAAGACTGAAGAACAAGCACGGATAAAAGCTATTATGAGAAAAGAGGGAGTTTAAGTATTGTATTAACGGGTGCTTTACGTCAAGACGGTTTCTTTAGATTTGGCATTTGCAAGGTATTTTGCGATATTTTCCAAAACCTTTTTAAGACTAAAAAGAAGAAGGTTATATATTGGAGAATTTACTAGAAATGGAACTAATAGAATCCACTCAAAGAATAGAGGTTGCAAATAAAAAAGCAACCTCTATTGCGGAATAGTAGAAAACGCTAAAAACTAAAAAAGACTCTCAATTTCAAACTGGAATCTAATGGAGTGTTGTTCAAGATGTTATTTGGCATGGACGATACTGAGGAGGACGATGATGAGTAAATTCAATATTTTGGCGAAATATATACCTATGATCCAGACAGCGAGCATAGGTGAATGGATTATTGATAAAGAAAACGATGGAACGCCAGAGCATCCGATACATACGCCTTTTGTGGGCTATTCCGAAATGGTGCATAACTTCATCAACGATGTTTACACCTTTGAAGAAAATAATAAAAATATGGAGCTTACCCGCTATGGAGATATTCTCAAAGATAACGACCTTGAATGGGATACGGATTCTATGAAGAATGCGGACGTTTCAAATTTGAATGCACAGTGTGTGCTTGCGCTTATTATGGGTGCTGTTAGAGCTGAGCGCTTTTGCGAGGGTGCATTATTAGATTTCTTTAAGAGTGGCTGCATATTGAAGTGGCTTGAAAGATTAAACAGTATTGAGTAAAGAAGGATTGACTTTGGATATAAACAAAATGAAAGTCCTATCGTATGATAAATTGCGTGCTTCTTATAGGAACTTCCTACATAGCCATTGTTGGAGTTAGTATAAAAATAGATATAGAACGAATTCCTATTATTGGAATTCGTTTTTTAGTTTGTGGAACATATTGAACTTATGGTGCAGGTTAGTAGAAGGTTATAGCTGCTTATGACGGTGGGGGACAGCGATGTTACCGATTCAGATTAAACTTCTTACGGAGTGGGAGCAAGAGAGTTACCACGAGAACCTGCCAAATAGAGGGATGATAGAATAAAAATATTATGTAAACTATTAGAAAGAACTTAAAGATTTGATATGAAGTGGAATAATTCAATTAGAACATCCAAAAGAGTATGTAATACTTACACATATCATTGACATTTTCTTCTTTAAAATAGCTGATTATCAAAACAGTATATCCGCAATGACAATCATATGTGTAGGTTCAAATTCCTTATATCCTGATGCCCGTCAGTAAGGGGTAAACAGAAAAAAATCACTCATGTCATGACGAGTGATTTTTGAAAATCTATTAGAAGTTTAGGTTCATAACAATTTGCTCGCCAATAGGTCCCATTCTTCTTTCCCCGTTATCGACAAAGCCAACTTTTAAATATAAATTTTGAGCGGGAATATTTTTATGGTTGACCACTAAAACCACTTCATTACATTCTTTAAATACTCTCTTAATAAATTCAGATAATGCCAGCATCCCTTTTTTGGCATACCCATTTCCTTGCTGTTTATGATCAATAGATAATGCCGTTAGCAGCATAGCATTTGGATTGTTAGAATACTCTTTTACTCTTTCTGTTGCGTGCAGGACAAAAAATCCTACAGGTACATTATCGCTCAAAATAACAATTGGATACTGTCCAACCATTTCAATCGAAATCTCTTTTGGAAGGGCGGTAAATTGACATTGTTCTTCCGGAAGTTCAAAGTCATTCAAAACATCCACAAAGTCTTCTGAGAAATGTACTAATTCAATGGTGTTAGTTTTTTGCATAAAAAATTGCCTCCTTTGTAATCATTTTAACAATAGAACAAATGTTCGTCAAGGTACATAAAATGAATCCTAACCAAATTCGTATAAAGGCAATGCCGATCTTCACATAGTGCTGCTAACTAAACAAGCTTCCAAAAAATAATATAAAGGATATGATGCTAGCTAGAAGCAATGTGAGAACGATTGAAATAAAGCTTCTAATCATAGACGTTATATTGTTAACATCTTTCATTCCAATGAGAGTTAAGAAAAAACATAGGATTGTTAATAGTAAAACAACACTCAATGGATGGAAATGAAGATAGGAGACAAAAAGGTTTATAAAAGTGGCAGAAAAACTTGCTATGAAGAATAAAAAAATGCAGCATAAAGACATGAAGAATGACCACAAATTTAAATTGATTCCCATACATTTCCTCCTTTTTTACTTAAACGAACTTAAATGAATCTTTGTTCCTGAAGTTCTTTCCATTCAAAAATGATCAATAAAAAAGACGCATGATAAAAAATGGCTAAAATACTACTATCATATGTTTATCCAGAGGCAACGATAGAGGATGTAATGAAGAGGCTACATTTACCTATTTTAAAGGTGGATGAAGTGGGCGGACGCTTTACCTACATTGAATTTGTGGGTGTAATGGAAAGCTTTTTTTCTGTAGAGGTGGATGGCTAAAATATATTAAAAACCAGTAAGCTTAAGCTCGTAGTCAACTAATGCATTAACACTTGTCATGTAACACTAAATCCTTTCATTTAGAAACCTTCAATAGAGGTGCATTAATGGAAATTATTGTACAAAAGAAATCATTAGAGCGGAGGTTAACAGGTGTGGCGTATGAGTTGCCACAGAATCCAAATACGTTACGCGAACAACCTTGCCGATGTGCCAACAGTGCAAAAAATGGCGAATAGCATTCCACATTTGACTGTCGAATAGGTGTAGCAATATTTTATAGTGATTGTGTCAGCATATATGCAAAATAGCCAGCTATCCGAAAAAAATTCAGATAACTGGCCATTTGTTGTGCGTATCATAAAGGTACGCTCTTTTTAATGTTAAATAGTTTCCCATAGCTTTTGGCGGTTCGCCAATAGCTCAAGTAGCTCTATCAAACTCGGAGCTAAATCTTTTCGCATATTTGCGATATTTTGGAATAAGGGTATCGCTGAACGCATTTGATATTCACTGTAAACATAGTAGCTAATAAAAGCACATTCTCCATAGCCGCGTGGTTCATTCTCTTCCCATTCTTCCTCATCTTCCTCTTCAACTACTGAACAAAGCCATTTTTCCTGTAGCAATTCATCCATATGCTGCACAGGGATAGATGTCAGCTCCTCCCAAGTAAAAGCAGAAGCAACTGCAATATATAACTGTATTTCTTCCTTCTTTACACTTTCTACAGATCGATTCGGCAATGTGTGTAAAAGCTGTTGAATAACCCATGGTGTAACCTGCCATAGCGTGCCTTGATGTTCAATTAATTGTGCAAGCTTATCATATTGCTCCATCTTTATTAATTCTGGAATTTTTGTACCTCTTCCGTATGCAGTTGTTAAACAATGCCAAGGTAAAGTTAGCATTTCTTGATAGGCAATTTGCATGAAAATACTCCTTATATAAGTTCTTTTATAATCGCCTCAAAGCGTGTGCGATATGGTTCTGGGATGCGCATGAATGCTGAGCTTGTAAAGTCATTCAAATGGATGATGCCAAAGCATGTATATAAAAGCTGCGCTACAGCCAGATCTTTAAATTCCTCAATTTCTTCGTTTTGTTCGAGAGGAATATATGGACAAAGCTCTATAAGTGGTGTCGTCATAAATTTTTCGAACCATAGTAAGTTATCATCTGTGCTCATAGCTTGTTCAAAGAAAGCATCATACGGAACTTCTTGTACAGATTGTACCGTACATACAAAGACGGGTAATGTTTCCGGTGTTAGCCCAAATGTTTCAACATAGGCTTTCGCAAAGTATTCAGGCATTGGTGAATGGTCACCATCGCATTCATACATATAGTCGATAACGAGCTTGCTATAGGTTTTATCGTATAAACCAAGACCAAAAACGGCGAATGTACTTGGCATCGCAGCCTGTTCCTCATCGACATCTTGATAAAAATGATATTGTGCCATCGCCTTATAGCTATACTCGGCTAGTGCGGCATGTAGGCTAGGGTAGCTGACAGCTTTAGCGAAGAAGTGATGTGATGATGTCACAGGTAAATGCTCGATTGGTAGCACTAAGTTACTCTTACCTTCATAATGAATGCTATAGCTTTTAGGGAAATCTTCTTCTAATAAAGCATTCAAGTAGGCTAATACTTGGCGATAAGCCTCTTCGCTTTCCTCTTTAATTTGAATCGTAATCTTTGCCAGCACATCATTTGCTTGGCAAAAAATTAGATCGGATTCCATTTGTTGTTTATGTACTGGCAAAGTGCCAGAGCCAATTGTGATTAATGAGTTGTAAGTTTCTGTATCTAATTCTTTAATGGTTGCTAACAATTCTTTAACTGTTAAATATTCAAAACTTGCACCATACTTTCTTAGATTTATTGCATAGTAGCTTAACAATGGTAGGTAGGCTAATGATTGGTGCTTGTTAGTGAAATTAGAAAGGCAGTAGCGCTGTGTCTCAAAGCCAAGCTCTTGACGAAATGCATCTAACAATGCGAGCTGCTGATAGTGGCAAAGTACTTCATGCAGCGTGATGTCGTTTAGTGAAAAAGAAGGGGTGATGATTTCAGAAGTATAGACGTCTGTTTCAATTTTATATTGTTTAGAAAGTAGCTCTTGCTCAAGTTGTAGCCATACTGTTTCATTTTTGGTGAAATGTTCAACTTTCATGGTATTGCCTCCCTCTGTAAATTAAATGAGTTAATGCCTGATGTAACATCACGATTAAAGCCACTGAAAATCATTACATACAACTAGTCAATAGCACTGCAAAACAGTCCATGCTTTATCGAATTTTTTATTTTTGCAGTCTTCCTTGCGAATCCAGAAGTATAATTTCCCGCTATCGCCCCACATATAGCCGAGGTCATCTTCCGAATCAAGCTGTAATAGGAGATGCCAATCCTTTACGTGTGGTTCAAGCTCCCTGCGTAACGGATGATTGTAGGCTGTTGAATCCCCACAATATAAACCATTTGTGACAAGCTGGCATTGTAAATACATATCCCCTTGAATCGTATCAGGATGACCATCTATGCGATGTGTCGTTTGTTCCATTGACTCTTCATCGACCCAATCATATAAAAAATCATTGTAGGCATCCTGTTGTTCCTCTGTTAAAAGGTCTTCTAAATTTTCAGCATAGGGAGACTCCCCTGAGGGTAGTGTCCATTCATTTCTAAAGTGTAACGCCGCGCTATTAATATGCTCATCTAATGCTGCGGGTTGCTGCATTCGTTGTAAACGGTCAGGCGTTTGTGTGAAATGGAAAACGTGAAAGCCATCGCCATTATTTGGATCATAGCCCCAAGGCTGTCCAGCAGCATCATAGAAAAAGGATAACAGCCCCTCGTCTGGTAATAAATTGTATGAATCATAGGGCTTTACTTCCATTAAATTGAGCTGACATAGAAAGTATAACGGTTGATTATTATTTGTATAGGGCCATACAAAATCTGTCGGTACATCGGGAGCACCGCCAATTTTAGAATGTCCGATTTGAATGGCGTCATCTGCTGTTGGTGTTGTCGTAGCACGAATTGAATTTTTTGCGAACTGCAAAATTTGCTCTGCCACCTCTCCAAGCTCGAAAGCATGCAATGCAGCACGTAGCTTTTCCATGTGTATTCCCCCTCATTTTTGTCTAATATCAATATAGCACATACGTTCTTGTTTTGTAAAATTTGTATTTTGAATTATGGGAATATTGTTGAATCAATAGCTAGAGAATAAAGGTGGCGCATTTTGAGTATATAAAGATGATTTATGTCAACTTGAGATGGAAGGATGGAATGAAAATAACAAATATTTAATGGCTAATAGATTGGAAGCGATGGAACGTTGATGATAAACCGATTATTCAAATATTACAATTCCTACCTTTATATGATATAAATAACATAACATGCATTCAGTTTAACGGAGGTTTTTATTTGAAAAGAATTATAACTATTTTAGGGATATTAATTGTTGTTTTGGTACTATTTTTAATAATTAGACACCAGCAACTTGAATTTCCTACAAATGAGATAAACTCTTCAGATGCAATGGATAAACTTGAAAAATCTAATAAAAAAATCGAAATAGTTGGAGAAACAGAGGAATATGATTGGTATCTTACTTTTTTCGAACAAGGTGATGGACAAAAGAGATTTATAGAAGAAATAGAGAAACAAGGATGGATATTCGATTCTCAAGAAGGAGCAGGGCTGATATTTAAAAGAGATAATGAAACATTAATAACAAAATGCGGTCTTTGGAATAGTAATAAATATCTCGTATGTAGCGCGCCTTCAAGAAAATAAATGCCTAGCTTTGTCAAATTACCTTTGAAATAGTTTATTTACATAGGTAAACCTAAATTTGCTCTATAACAAGTAGTAGATTCAAATAAAGATTTAACGTAACTAAAGAAAGCCGCAGCGTATTGTTGCAGAAAAGAAATAATCATTGGTATGTATATGTAAGTGATCAGAATAAATGTGGATAAGAGGAGGGGAAGATTAAGTGCAAGTAAAACAATACAATCATAAACTTATTCAAAAGGCTTTAAGAAGGTACAAATATAACGATGATATTAACCAAGAGGAAACAAATGAAGATTTTTTGCATAGGTATTCTTTTTTTACAAAACGAAGAAAAAAAAATCTCAATGATCTCTATATTGTTTTAGGTGGTACACCAAATTGTAATCATATTGCAGCTAAAAATCTTCTTTTTCAAGGTAATGATGAATGCTGGAAATTCTTTGAACGGACTGCACTATTCTGGGCATACGAATATACAGGTGGTAGTTTTCCTTTTATTGATCCAGTTGCATCATTATTAAATTATGCGCTATATGTGGAAAGAATAGATTTAATAGAACTACTATTAACAAAAATTGTTGATGATTTAAAAAGAGATGAGTATAAGAATAACAAGGAATACATTAAGCAAAAGGTATACCCAAGTACATATTTGACACACTTCTTAATTGAGAAATTAGGGATAGCGAATCCTGTAAAAGATAAGGTCATGCAATACGGTGATGGATTAGGGATCTATGAGCGAATTGTAGCTGAGTGGGATACTCAATTCAATGAAATTGAGGATGAGTATTGGAATAGCTTATGTGAGTATCATTTAAATGGAATTGGTGTTTCGGGAACTAAATGGAAAAATGAGGAGTTTCTATATTTTGGTCTTGTTCCTATGGAATTAATTAATCTGTTTAAAGTGAGACAAAAGCTAGGATTAGATGTCCCTATAATTAAACATGAGTTATTTTCGACGCCAATGGCTACCTATCCCACGATTCCTACTGGTTATAGTTCAGACCTAGACGTAAAGTTTCAACTTGTTGAGAGAACTATGGAAGATGCAAAGATCTATACATTTGAAGAAATAGCGGAGCAATTAAAAAATGAGCATGGGGAGAATGCTGATCTTTTTTACTAAACTTCTCAACTAATAAAAATTGAAGAAAAAGATTTAAAAGGTGGTTTAAGATGGATGGCTGAACGAATTGGACGAATAAGCGATTGGTTTTGGGATATAGTAAATGAGTCAGATCAGGATGAGAACAAGCTCCAAGAAATACTAACAGGAATGGATAAAAATGATATATATAGGTTTCAAGATCTTTTTGTTGAGGCTGCAGTTGAATTAAGATACGAGCCGTTCACAAACTTTACTGAGAGTTCGGAAGACGGCATTGAGGATATTAGCAATTGGGTTGTGAGTCAAGGTAAAGCCTACTATGCTGAAATTCTAAAACACCCTGAAAGAATCCCTTATTCCGTAGAAGATAGGACAAATGAAAGTATTGCCCATGTTGCAGATAAGGTATATTTTGACAAGTATGGTGAAACTACAGGTATTTATTAGATGGTGGCTTTGTAAACAAAATAGTAGCATTTGGTGGATATATTTGTAATAATTACCTTATCAAAGAGTAGCGTAAAATTCCTTAAAATTGGATTTTTATTGCTACTCTTTTGTCTCTAGTTCAACTTTAAATACTAATGGTACATAAGTTTTTGTTAGAAATGGAATTGTACGATACGTTTCCCCTAAGTGCATAAGCAAAATGGGAGGATAAAACGGTACTTGTTCGATGGAACTTAGGACTACAGCTATCGAGCATGGAAAAAAGGAAAAAGCATGGGCTTGTACCATGTAATGCGAAAAATATACGAGGGGGATTATAATGGGAGATTTAAAAATCCTTAAAGAACGAAAAGAGTGTATGATTTTTCAAGCGAGTGAAAATGATAGCAGCAATGGATGGATTGGAGGGAATGCACCAACTTATTTTGATGAATTGGAAGCCAAAGTAAATAAAGAAACTGAGTTGCATTTTTATTTGTCTATAGTTAATCCTTTTGATAAAAACGAAATGATTTCCATTTTTGCTCCTAATAATTTTGAAGAACGTATTTCTAAAAATAAGTATCCAAATTGTTCATTAGTAACAATTAAACACCCTAAAACAGAAGAAAGTAAATTTGATACTTTTACCAACCCTGATTTAGTGAAGCATTTTATTTCGGAAGCTAATATTGTAAGCGATAAAAATGCATTGAAAGAAAGTTTTCTTATCAAATTTTTGGGAACTCCAAAGCATATTCAGCAAGAAGACTATTATTATAAGGAATTGCATGATGATGGGTTTAGTTTCATATTCCAGGTCGATGAGGAAGGGTATCCAGACACTCTGATAAAGCCAAGAAAAAGTTATCCCTTTGCGTTCGGTGCTATATATTTATATGCACAGATTTTAGAAGATTCGATTGAGAATCCCATAAAAAGTTATTGGCAATATTCTTAATGTGAAGAGATGAAGAATACGTTCACACGAACTACTTTTACATATGTTTTTTTAAGTCGCTAGAAGTTTTGAGATATTAAAGCGTTCGCAGAGTATTAATAGCTTCGGAGCAAAAGTGTTGGAATATATCCAAATTGGACTTACTGGTGGAAATCCGACTCTACATGCATAGGTAAGAATAGAAACTAGATCAGTAAACTCTGGATATTAATATTCATATAATTCACAAACGCTAGGGGAAGGCAGGGATGAAAAAGGGAAAACAGTTCATATAGATGGAAAGGAGGATATTAAATGTCCAGGTTAGAATACGGCAAAGAATTTTTAAAACTACTTGATGAATTAGAAGTGACTTCACCAACCGAAGTTCTCCCGCTAATAAAAAAAATTAATAGAGAAACATGTGTGGAGATGGGAGTAGAGACAATTACCTTCTTTTCCAATACGTTCGTTGTTGAAAAATTAATAGAAATAGCATACAAATATGAGTCCGATGAAAAAATTTTAGTTTGGTTTTTAAGGTCGATAACGAGAATTTCTCAAAGATATAATGTTAATACCCAAGAGATCTACGATTTTTTGTTTAAACATTTCAAGTCCAGTAGTAAGGAGATAAAGTTCGTAGTCGCATCACGAATAATATCCATGCCTCAATTTGATAGATATGAAGGAAAATGGGATTATATTATTTCGACTGCAAAGATTCCACCGAAAAGATATTCCATGGACAATTTTTTATTTGAAATTGAAAAGAAAATTAGTGAAATTCCTATTGAGAAAATAGAAATCATTACTAACATTTTGGCAAAATATATTAATTCTTCAAAACTGGATATAACTACACATAATCGTTATGTTGATGTAATAGAGAAGTTAAAAATAATAAAAAACTTGTAAAAAGGCTACAGAGGGTATCAGTTTAGCAGATGAAATTAGCAGTATCACGAAATGTTAGGAGGAAACGATGTCTTTTGAAAAATTAAAAACCATTCTACCGGTACCTAATTTAGCAATTTCTTCAGATAACTCTTCGAAATGGAGTGAAGTTGAAAATAAATTAGGTGTAGTATTACCTTCTGATTATAAAGAGTTGATCGCTTTATATGGTTCAGGTATTATTGGAAACTTTATAATGATATACTCTCCAGTTACAGAAAATGAAAATATGAATTTTTTTATTCAACAAAATTTGTATAAAGATGCATATCTAACTTTAAAAGTGAGTTTCCCGGTGGACTTTCCATATGAAGTATTCTCAACAAATGGAGGAATACTGCCTTGGGGACGAACTGAAAATGGAGATACATTAAATTGGATTGTGGATACTAATCAAGGTGACTGGGCTATTTTGGTAGATGGTGGATCAGGTGATTATTTTGAATATAAAGGTTCTATGACTGGATTTCTCTATGATGTATTAAGTGGGAGTATTGTTTGCCCTATATTTCCAAAGGATTTTCCTGATAAAGATAGCAAAATTACGTTTGTTGGTTTAAAGGATTAATGCTTATATGGTTGTTCGGCGATATTCTTCTACTATCTGATTGAGCTGGTAGGAATGGCTACCTATCCCACGATTCCTACTGGTTATAATTCCGACTCAGACGTAAAGTTTCAACTTGTTGAGAGAACTACGTAAGATGCAAAGATCTATACATTTGAAGAAATAGTGAGGCAATTAAAAAATGAGCATGGGGAGAAAGCTGAAATTTTTTACTAAACTTCTCAACAAATATCGCAATTAGTGGTAAAAAACATGGTCTTAATCCTTGTAATGCTTAGAAAGGGAGAAGAAGCCAGTTAGTGAAAATATGGTTTCGAATAAATAGATGGAAAATTTGAATTATTTACTAAGTGATAGGTCAAAAGCGCTTGTTTTTATGGGAAGAAAATTCAATGACGGTGATACTAGCTGGATTGGAGGGAATGCCCCAACGTACTTTGATGATCAGGAAGATTTTCAAAGCAAATACGGGTCTAAATATTACTTTTACTTATCATTAGTAAATCCACTAAATCCAACTATGATGTTTACAATTTTTTTTCCTAGAGATTATGATGAATACTTAGAAAATAACAAGTATCCTAATTGTGCAATTCTACTAGTTGAGCACCCTGTATCTAATGAAAGTAGCACAGATGTGTTCACTAATTCAAATATGAAGAAGTATGCAATTGGTAATTGTGGAGTAATAAATAACGATACAAGTGAAAATCAAATTTTTTTGGTAAAATTCGGAGGAACTCCAGAACACATCCAAAATAAAAACTTTTATACTAAAGAGTTAGTAGCCGATTCGTTTGAGTTTTTATTTCAAATTGATGAACAAGGGTATCCAGAAGAAGATGATTTTATCCAAGGGAACTATCCATTTTCATATGGTGCCCTATACATATATGCACAAATTAAGAATGAAAATGTTACAGATCCTGTTGTTGGATATTGGCAGTTCTCTTAAATGATTTAGACATTAAGATGGTGGGGAAATACTTCCATAGAAACTAAAAGTAATCCGATTATTGTATGAAAGGAAGTGTTTACAGTGATATTTAATGAATTTAAAAATACAATGGATAATCAAACATTGGGGATAAAAGATGAAAACGCTCTATTCTGGAAACTGTGGTGCCTAACTTTTGCATTTGACAAAATTGAAAAAAATTATAGTAAATATAAAATCATTGAAGATTGTTATAAGTTTCTATGGCAGATAAATGATGGTGAAAACAAGAATCTAAATCTTAAAAATAGCCCTTTAGATTCAATGGGGAAATTTGGAGATATGGAATATGAGGATTTAGACGATTTTGATGTTTCAGAGTGTGCTGTAAAAGAATTTATTAATGGCGCTGATGTAATTAGTAGAGATTTAAAAAATGGCCAAGTTAGTAATGGAGGACAAGCAATTTATTTAATTCCATTAAATATTATTGATATTATCCTTCAAGATGATGGCACGGATATTCTTGATGAAGATGGTTTTAATACTCCCATTTGTTTGAATGAAATTAATGCACAGTTAAAATTATCTGTGGAACTTTCACATAATAATAGGGAATTTTCGTTTTCAGATAGGAATATTTTTAGGGCTACTACGTGATTATGAATATGAATATATACGAAGATCCTTTTTTAAAAATTTTAGTGGATAAACTTAAATAATATATTGTTAAAGTAGTTTGTTTTATTGAGTAGAACACTTATACAATACAAGAAAATCAGGAAAAGTTAGATGAAATGACTATAGCTATCAATGAGCTACAAAAAGAGTTTTATCAAAATGATAGCGAACTAATTCTCTATTAAAATATTTATATAGTATAGATGAACTGTATTAAATTTGTGTTTATCAATTTAAAAATCCTACAAAATAAGGCTTAAAAAGGAGTGCAAGCGATGAAAACGCCTAAAAGTAAGTTTCAAGTGGGAGATATTTTTAGTGTAAAACAAGATAATCGTGAGTACGCATTTGGACGCTGTATTTCTCAAATAAGTGTAGGACATATCGTTGAAATTTTTGATTATTTCTCAGAAGAAAATATTTTTGATACAAATATCACCACCAAAAGGCTTTTTGAGCCAGTTCCTATAGATACTTGGGGATTATTCGGTAAAAGAAAGAGAGAAGGAATTTGGAAGGTAATTGGTCATGAAGATCATTTCATACCTGAAAATGTTGATCATTTGCGCTATTGGGGGATGGCTGCTGAAAAGGGTACAGATACGAAACTAATGGGTGTTTTTGATAATGATTGCGGAGATATAAAATACTCTATAGTTAATGGCGATGAACATCGAATTCAATCAGTAGGCTTACATTTTAAAATTAAAGGTAGAGAGAATGAAGTGTTTTTACTTAGAAGTCAATGGGGAGACATACAGGTTAAGGAAGAAATTAAAAAATATAGACAAGTGATCAATCAGTTGTTGATTAACGGTGAAGGGAAAAAGTAAAAAACAGCTTGATGAGCCATCATTTGATTATTCTGTACTTTTTAAGGAGTTTATTAAGATGGAAATTTGTGCAGGAAAATAACCTTTTGACTTGTGATAATATAAATTTTAAAGTCTATCATTAAAAGTAATGTAGCTACAGATGGCTTTAAGAAAAACCTTTCTTCTTAATTTCAATTGGATTTTTATTGTTCTTCTTAGGTATTGTGTCATTAGTGGTGTGGCTTTGATTTCAATGTTTAAGAAGACACAAGTTTCAAACTAATAAGATTCATTTTTGTAAAAAAGGCTACAATCATTTAAACAAAAGAACCAGGCACTCATGAAAAGCTGAGTACCTGGTTTTTAGATTAGTATATAAGGATTTCCTCTGTGAAGTTGCCAATAAAGTTGAACTAGTTAATTACAGTCCGACTTTTTCAAATCAGTCAGTAAGGAAGAGGGCTTCATTTGAAGTTTCGGGTTATCCGATATTAAGAATGAAGAGCGTGTGCCATGGCATCTAAATAATTCTGACTAGCTCGTTGACTTACTTCCGCATCTGGCACAAAGACTTCAAAGCAATGGAAGCTACCAGGGTAGAGTTGGAATTCAACATCTACTCCTGCTTGGGCAAGACGTGTCACGTAGTCAATGGTTTCATCTCGGAATAAATCGAGTTGACCGATACATGTATAAGCTGGAGGTAATCCTGCTAAGTTATCTGCTCTTGAAGGGACCGCATACGGAGATAGCTCATGGGTGTCCTTTTCCTCACCTAAGTACATACGCCAAGCGGTTAAATTATTAGTTCTATTCCATGTTGCATGATCCTCAGTAATCTCGTAGCTGGAAGGTGCTTCATTTCGATTATCAAGCATTGGATACAGTGGCATCTGGAAGATAATTGAGGGTCCTCCTTTATCGCGAGCCATTAATGCTAGAGCTGCTGTTAGCCCTCCGCCACTACTTGCACCTGCAATCGCCACCCGGTTGACATCGATGCCAAGTAATGGTGCCTCGGTTGTCATCCATACTAACCCTGCATAACAATCTTCTATAGCTGCCGGGTAGGGATGCTCAGGAGCCAGTCGATAATCAACCGAAACGACCACGCAATTAGCAGTCTGAACAAAGCGTTCACATAAAATATCATCCATATCAGGGTGTCCCATAATGAAACCACCGCCATGAATCCAAAGCATAGCTGGAAGTTGATCAATATTTCGTTCAACTGGTTCATAAATTTTAACCAACATCTCGTCTCCATCACCTCTAGGAATCATACGATTTGATGTGTGTACAAGTTCTGATTTCTCCGAAGGTGGGTTGGACAAGAGACTTCGACTCCACGCTAAATCTTTCTCCAACCGAAAACCTGGAAATTGGGAGTAAACCTGTCTTAATTCTGGCAAGACTCGGTTGTTGATCGTCATATAAATTCCTCCTGTTTAAATAATGATATCTTAAAGAAATGGAAGTCCTTCTAGTGCCATTTCCGCCTCCCATTTGGCAACTTCCTCACGTACACGAGGAGCAACTTTTGTTCCGAGCAATTCTATAGCTTGCATGACTTGATCATGTGGCATTGTACTTAATGGTACGTACAGCATAAAACGTGTAATCCCTACATGTTTACGAAGATGGATGATTTTTTCAGCAACAGTATCTGGATCACCTACATATAACGCCCCTTCAAAACTTCGTGCAGCATCGTAGCTAGAGCGATCATAATATCGCCAACCCCGTTCTTTGCCCAATTTATTCATGCCTGCCTTTGTTGATGGGAAAAATGTATCTGCTGCCCATTCAGTATTCGGGCCAACAAAACCTATTGAATGAGATCCCACCTGAAGTTTTGATAGATCATGTCCTGCTTGAGCAGCTGCCTTTTTATAGAGCTGTACGATTGGTGCAAACTGCATTGGACTGCCACCAATGATTGCTAGCAAAAGTGGTAATCCTAAAAGTCCTGCACGGATGGCAGATTGTTGATTTCCTCCACTACCAACCCATATTGGTAAGGAGTTTTGAACGGGTCTTGGATACACACCTAAATTATTGATTGCTGGTCGATGTCTACCTTCCCATACTACTTTTTCTGATTCGCGAATTTTGAGGAGTAAGTCCAAATGTTCCTCAAATAGTTCATCGTAATCATTTAAATTGTAGCCAAACAAGGGGAAGGATTCGATAAAGGAACCACGACCTGCCATAATCTCAGCACGCCCATTTGATAGTCCATCTAATGTGGAAAAATCCTGAAAGACACGTACTGGATCAGCTGAAGATAGAACTGTTACAGCACTTGTAAGTCGAATCTTTTTTGTTTGTGGAGCTGCAGCAGATAGCACCATTGCTGGAGAGGATGCAGCATAATCTTCTCGATGGTGCTCGCCAACACCAAACACATCCAGCCCCACTTGATCTGCAAGTATGATTTCTTCTACCACTTCACGTAAACGTTGTGCATGACTAACCACTTCACCACTATGAACATCTGGTTTTGTTTCTACAAAAGAGGTAATTCCTATTTCCATTCTTTATCTCTCCTAATCAAATTTAATTTTTTGTTAACCGTTTAGTCATAGCCCAAAAAATAAGAGCAATTGCACTGATTAAAGCTCCGAGGAAACAAACCCCTCCCCAACCAAAGTGTGCATACATCTGTGTAGAAGCAATTGAGCCACAAGCACCGCCGATGGAATAAAACATCATATATCCGGCAGTAAGTCGACTCCGTGCCTCTGTACGTAATGGAAGAATCATCGTCTGATTAGTGACATGTACTGCCTGCACGGCCAAATCAAGCAACACAATACCTACAATTAATGCCAATAACGACTGTTCTAGATAGTTGATAAACAACCATGAAATCAGTAATAGAACTAAGGCAATACCTGTTGTTCTTTGTCCGTAACCTCGATCGGCCAGTTTCCCTGCCTGTGTTGCAGCTAACGCACCAGCTACTCCAACAAGACCAAATGCGCCAATGACACTATGTGAAAGAGCTAATGGTGGTGCACTAAGTGGAAGAACAAGTGAAGTCCACAAAATACTGAAATCAGCGAAAATTAGCATGGCTAGAATTGAGCGGATGCGTAATGTTCTTTCTTGCACAAACAGAGTGAATACGGATTTTATTAGCTGATGATAGGGGAGTGATTTTACTTCACGCTCCACCTTTGGTAACACCTTTAGAAACATACAAACCATTACAAGCATAAGGGCGGCAGAGACTAGATAGACGGAACGCCACCCTGTAAGGTCTGTTAATAGACCAGCGAAGGTTCGAGCGAGCAGAATGCCAATGACAATCCCACTTGTGACGATCCCAACGACACGTCCGCGCTCTGTAGGGGAAGCCATAGTTGCTGCAAATGCTACAAGTGTCTGCGTCACAACTGCAAGTAGACCTACTAAGGCCATACCTGTAAAAAGCACCACGCTAAAAGAAGCAGTACCCACTATAACCAAAGCCGTTGTGGATAATAGCATCTGTCCGATAATCAAGCGTCGTTGGTTAAGTAAATCTCCAAGAGGCACTAGAAGTAATAAACCCAATCCATAAAAAATCTGCGTGATGGTAATTACAACACCAATTATCGAGTGATCAATATTAAACTCATTAGACAATTGATCAAGCAACGGCTGTGAGAAATAAATATTAGCGACAGACATTCCACAGGCTGTTGCGAATAATAAAGTTACAGCTCTAGACATAGAAGGCTGTAGATTCACCACAGATGCACCAACTTCTTGCTTCGGATCATTGTCCACACCGTATCCTCCTTTCATCATTGGTTTTTAATTATAACATACCGTTCGGTACAGTATAATTATTGGTAAATATATCTTAGGGTTGTTTATAATGTCAAGGATTTATTTGAAATTATTTTACTCTTCATTTACCTAATACAACGAAAATTGACAATAAAAGCAGCTGATTATACAATGTTTACATACTGTTTGGTATTTAAAATTTTATAGTCACCAACTCACTAACCCTTAAATAATGGAGGTGGATTTTTTATGGCAAGAACCCGTGAATTTGATGAGGAAAAAGTATTAGAGGCTGCCATGCAGTTATTTTGGGAGAAGGGATATGAAGCTACTTCTTTAAGTGATCTCACTGCTAGAATGGGGATTCAACGTCCGAGTATTTATTCAACCTTTGGTGATAAAAAGGAACTATTCGAAGCAGCACTTCGTAGATATACGACATCTCGTGCAGCTGATATACGTGCTAGACTTCAAAATCATACCTCTGTAAAACAGGCATTTGCTATTTTTTTTGAAGAAGTGATTGCTGCTGAATATACGAAAGATCTTAGTAACGGCTGTTTTTGCATTAATACAATGGTTGAACTAGCTCCGCATGATGGGAGATTTGAAATCTTAACGAGAGAACATCAACTTTATCTAGCTGTCATTTTTCAGGAGACAATTGAACGTGGAATCCAATCGGGTGAGTTAGAGAAAGACACGGATGCAAAGTATTTAGCACAGGCTCTAATTGTGGCGTTAATTGGATTAACGGTCATGATGAAATCTCAACCACAAAAATCATTTGTTGACAATGCAATCGCAACAACTCTCACATTACTTAAGTAAATTTTGTAAACTATTAAATGAATAAAAATCAACTAAAATATGCGACAAGATGGTAAAGTCTTGTCCATCTTTCAAAAAAGTGAAATCGACGACGCGATTTCACTTTTTTTACTTCTTCTCGAAACTATTTATGTCCCAGTTTCCTTTTTTTTGATGGAATTTATTTTCTTTTTTGGTAAGTGATTTTCTCGTATGTTATCCTTAAAATAAACTAATATCATAATAATTTGATAATTTAACTAATGATTAAACAGGAGTCCCGAGTATACCTGTTTCATTAGATTGTGAATAGTTATGATGATTAGGCAGTAGTTCACAGATCAAGAGTAGCTTAGGTAAGTGCAAAAATTGATGTGTAGCTCGTAATGAAAAGGGGGAATGTGTCTCCAATCATTGCTTCTCGCTTAGAGCAATTGGATAGTAACTTTACAGTACAATGAACTTGATAAGAAATTGAGAGAATCATCACTTGACGAAAAAAGAAGAGAAAATAACAAAGGCGCAGGTAACAAAGCCCCTTGTTTAATAAAAATAGAAATGAGGAGTTTACTATGGGTAAGGGATTTGAATCGAGTCCAGAGTTTAAAGCCATGATAAAAAAATCAGCTAGGGATAGATATATTTACTCTGTAAAACGTATTGCAGACTGGGAAGAGGCATGGTCTTTGAAACTAAATGAAGGGTTTGTTACAACTTCAGATAAAGAGGGAAATCTGTCTATGCCTATTTGGCCATTTAAAGAGTATGCTATGAAATGTGTAGGAGATGAATGGGAAAACTGTAAAACACAAAAAATAGATTTACATACACTCATAGAAGAAATATTACCTAATCTATCAGAAGAAGGAACGCAAGTAGTTGTATTCAAAGTTCCGGAGAATCCAGAAGTTGTAAGAGTATCTGCTGATGACTTTAAGAATAATTTATTATATGAATGTTCTCAATTAGAATAGAATATGAAGTGAAAATATGGATATCAAAACTTTTTAATAAAATCCACATAGAATAACTCGCAGGCTTGAAAATTTTTTGACAAGCTTTCAATCAAGAAAATGACTAACTTACTGATAGTGTTGACATAACACCACAGGATAGAAATGTTTATGAAAAGATATAGTCAGAAACAGTTAAAAGTTTTGTTGAGTAGACCTGCTATAAAATCAAAAGAAGGATTAGTTCAAAATCAAGTACCAGCTTCAGCGATTACATAATATCAATAAAGGGGGAGAAGTCAATGAGTATAGATGAGGCACTTAATGTAGTTTATGATTACACAATTGGTGATCAATCAATACTGGTGGAGTTACGAGCGGGGGAAGGATTAAACCAAGAAAGCTATAAACTCTTAATTGAAGCAATGACAAAACTGATTGAAGAATATAAAGATCAATCTGAAGTTCCTAAAAAACTCGCCTTATGCTTTGTAGATATAAGTAATTATTTTTATTTTCACGAGGGCAAGTACACTAAAGAAGAAGAAGAGCTATTTGAAGATGCAGTTCACGAAATATCTAGATTGGCTGAGATGCTATTTGAATAAAGTGTAGAACCATATTTTTAGTTTCGAATTACAGAGAGTTATACCATATAAGGCTATGTTGAAGGATATATGAACATTTATATGGTGAGAGAGGCCATATAAATGTTATGGCAATGCAACTACGACCGACTAATTGATTGCCAAGCAATGATAGAAAACCACCGTGGGGGGCTGTAAAAAATGAATTACCTAGCTCATTCGATTTCTAAAAATGAAATGGGAATCCAGTGATTGCAGATATAAGTAAAGTTGAAACTCCAATTTATTATGATTATATTGGAGGAGAATTTTCCCCAAAACTCTTAGTAGATTCACTGGAAAAGTTCGACTATTTTTTAGCTGTGTGGCTTGATAAACATGATGATAGGTACTATAAAAGTGGAGAATATCAATCTAATTTTTATGAAGTAATGGAGAAGGAATGGAAAATTAAATTAACGAATGAGGAAATTAAAAATATCTGCGAATTCCTTCCTATTGCAAAATCAAAAGAAAATTTCTCTCCAATTGAGCAACGAATTAAAGAAAAAGTAAAAAAATATTTTGTGTATCTTGATGATCCAGGTGAAAATAAATCAAAAGTGATTTTAGCAATAAAAAAAGAAATGGGTCTATCATTCGATGAAATACGAAGCCGATTAAATAGTTATGAGTTTCTTATAGCTGAGGGATATGGGGAAAATACTTTAATTTTAGCTGACTATTTTATGACGTTGGGTGCAAAAGTAAGAACTGAGACAAAATAAAATATTTTAATGAAAATACGTGCTTTCCTTGACGAAAACAATTAATAAAAGTTTTGTAGTAGTAAGTAAGTAAGTAAGTGCAAGTGAGCTAGATGGAAGCAGTGATTTTTAAATACTGTGCAGAAATGATTATAGTACTTTATTCTATTAGTACCTTCTGAATTGAATCGATTCAATTCCAAAAAAACACCTAGAACTTTCAATTGTTCTAGGTGTTTTTTTGCTATGCAGAGATTGGAATAAAATCAAAGTAATAAACTAGTGGGATCAACAATTCCGATACTAATTAGCAATGCTGAAAGGAAGATACTAATAGGACATTATGGCTTTGGATAACACAAATTGTAGACTCAGAAGACTAGGTCAAGTAGTGCTATCTACTAGACTATCAGGAAAACTTGTAAAAATCATGATTGGGATGGAAAAGGTGATTTTGTTTGCGGAAAAATGGTAATATTAAGAAAAACCAAATGGAGTATATTATGGGAAATTTTAATTTTATTTTATCAGAAGAAATCAGTGACATTGTAAGCGATTGGTTTTGGGATATTATTAGGAACGCAAATCAAAATGCGGATACATTAAGAGAAATATTAAGAGAAATGGATCAAGCGAGTATTATAAAGTTTCAGGAACAATTTTTAGATGCGGCAGCTGTATTACAAGACGAACCATTTTTGAATTATATAGAAGAGTCAGAGGATGGAATTGAAGATGTAAGTTATTTGGTAGTAAGTAGAGGGAAGAAATACTATGCAGAGATACTTAATAATCCTGAGAAAATCCCTTTTACAGCTGAAAATTGTGAAATTCTATTTGGTATCGCAGATGAAATATGTATTGAAAAGTTCGGCGAGTCAACGGAGGTATATTAACATTTAATCTGTCAAATTAGATGACAATAAAATAAACCTTAAAATCAATTTTTTATTGTTGAATGGACATCAAAAAGAGGTGGAAATATGCGTACCAACAAGTATTGGAAGTACTTTAATCGAGTGATGAAAGATTACAAAAAAAGAGTGGTTTCAGACGAAGAAGTGAAAGAAATACTAGATGATCGAATGAAGGAAATGAAGGACTTAATTCAAAAAAATGAACGAAATTGTTTAGCTGAGAGCTTAGGTTTATTAATAGGTGTACATCTTGAAATGAATGCAAAAAATAGAATACTAAATGGAGAAGCATCAGCATGGATTTTATTAGAGCAGCAACTTTTTTGGTTAAATCAAATCATCAAAAGCAATCCAAGTGAAAGAAATGTATCGGACAGGGAAATAGGAGGACTGATTGGGCTTTCTTTATTATGGGGTTATGAAGATATTGCTGAGCTAACATACAAATATGCAACTAATATGATCACGAAAGATCGAGATTTTTATTCTGAGAATAAGACACATCATGTTTTTATGACATGCCTATATCATTATTGGAAAACTGGGGAAATGCCTGAATTGTTTAATATTTTACCAGAAGATCATGTCTACCAAAAATTAATGCGCAGTTGGAACAATACAAATGATTTTGGAGAGCATCTTTATGAACTATGTGATTTTCACATCTATAGCCTAAGCGACACACCAGATAAATCAAGTGAAATTTTATCATTCGACTGTATTCCTTACGATTATTATTGTATTCAATTAATAAGAGAAAAAGAGGGACTAGCCACACCTAATATAGGGCATCCTTTGCTTCAAACACCCCTGGCAGAAATTCCAAAGGATAAACCTGGGTACAAATTTGAAGAGGATGAAGTATTGCAATTCGTCATTCAAAATGAAAAAGTACCGGATGCACAACGAATTATACGTTAAAGGCATTTGATTGTGAAATTTAAAAGAATATGAGATACCTTAAACTGTTAGGTGGAAAAGGAGTAATTGTATGAATGCAATGTTATTACTTGTGCAAAAGCTTTCATGTGATGCGGAAGAACAAATTTATTCAGAGGTTTCATTAGCTATAGAAAAGCCAGAAGCCTATTTCGAGAAGTTCAAAGACCGACTTGATGAAAGAGGAATAGATAGTCCGATTGAACAAATGGCATGGATTTCTTTAGTGGATGCACTTCTTGAACAAGATTTAGCATATGAAATCGATTGGAAAGAAACAGGGTTATACATTTGCGATGTTGTTGACGAATTATTGGATAGGAAAAAAATGGAGTGCGTAAGCTGGGAAGAGTTTGAAGATGGAGAATTTGATGAGCTGCCAACGTCTGAGTTTTTAAATGAAGTTTCCAAAAAATTAAAGGAAAAGGGAATATCGTTGGCATGTTTAGATATTGAAAGTGACTGTTACGTTCTGATCACTGTTCCATCATCTGACATCGATGAAATTGAGAAGTTGGCACAAGAAGCGGGATATAGAATTCAAGATTCATTTTGAAGTAGCGAGCCTCATTGTGGATTGAGTTTGGTGTAAATTCCTTTTTAAACATTTGAAATACGATAAGTAGATGGAATGTGGTAAACCCTTTGCAATAGTTGAAAATATGGCACTTGCGGTGAAATCAAGAGCTCCCACTGGGATATATTCAAAGAGGTACTTTTCATGCTGAAGTATTAAAGCGTCTTCAATATGACGAATTCAAAGTGAAAAAGGGGAAATGTAGATGGATAAAGATATAAAATTATTAGTTGATGAAATAGCGCGCGCTACAGAAAAATCCTTTTTAAATTTATTTCAAAACAAAGAAATTTATTATTATTGTGCACTGGTGACCACAGGGGAGGCTGTTGCACCAGCTATTTCAGCATGGTCTTGGGAAGCATCGGAGAATGTCGCAAAAAAATATTCAATGGAAGATGCAGATTTAATAAAATGGTCCTATGCAGATTCACCATATTGGAATTTTGGTTGCGAGAATTTTGAAACTGTAAGAAAACTATTTAATGAGCGTTTACTTGACTATACTGATGAAATTAAATGGTTTAAAGAAATAGACTTTAGATTAGAAGCTATGGTTTTAGCTTTGGAAAAATTAGATAAAAAAGAAATGTTTTCTTTAAATCAACCAAGAAGTAAAGTGTATGTGAACGTTGAGGTGATGCCTCCTGATGAAACAAACACAATCAGAGCATTACGTCTAAATAAAAGAGAAAATATTTTGGATTGGCTTAATGAAGCTGCAGAAGAATAGTATTTTTTGTAGTTGGAATCTTTATAACCTACGGGAATAAAAATGGAGGAGTGCGTTAAATGGATTTTTCAATAGTTACAGACACTGCAGGTGCAAGAGTTGGTGAATTAGCTAGTGAATTAATACACGCATTGGAATCTAATATAAATTCAAAATATAGGAATGTCGATGTTTCGATCGGAATAGCCTTTAGATGCTTACCTGAATCCTATGGAAGAAAGTCATTTATTCGATATACTAAAAAAGATAACTATTTGACAATCGATATGGCAGTTACGGTAGAAGAATATGAAAAAATGTATAAAGTAGAGCAACGGTATCATTTGGGGAATCTATTTTTAGAGTTTCTAAACAGGGCGTTAGAAAAACACAATTTTGAAGGGCTTGAAAAAGAGATGTTCATAAGTGATATTAAAATGTGGGCAAGAGAAATCCCTTTGAAAATGGATAATGGTTCAACAAAATTGTGTAATTGGTTTAATGAAGAGGTTGATTGGTCTGTAGATCTTGATAAATAAAGATAGTTTTAAAATAGTAGAAGAAATGTGGTATTCTACTACTGATTACATCAACAACGAGGAGGAAACATTGTGAAGAAACTTAATTCTGAATTCAAATATTTAGTGGATATGTACGAAGATCCTTATTTTCCAACATTTTTAGTGGATAAACTTAAATTACATATTGTTAAAGTAGTTCATTTTATTGAGGAGAACACTTATACAATAGAAGAGATTCAGGAAAAGTTAGATGAGATGACGCTAGCTATCAATGAACTACAAGATGAGTTTGATCAAAATGATAGTGAAATTGAAACGGTTGCACGTGATTCAATTGGTACAACTGTAGAAGAAATTTTACAATATTTTGAGCTGGATATCGATATTGAAGAAGCTATTAGAGAACGCGAATGGTGAATTAAGTTCGTATATATTTTGTTTAGAAACTCTTGTTAGGGCATAACAAGAGTGTAAATAAAACAAAAATGTAGTCAAGAGAAATCCCTTTAAAGTCAATTTATGAATGCTATTTTTTAACATCCTTCAAAAGAAAAGCTGTAGCGTACGGTATCGCTACAGCTTAAAATTGGTTTTTGTCTTACATAGGTTAGTCAGTAAAGGAATTATAACATATATTAAGGCAAACTAAAAATAACAACAGCTATTTTGGATGAAAAAGCACAGGAAAAAGAATCGATATTATGTAGAGATAATAGCTATAAATTTGCCGCTCTAACGTTTTTCTGCCCCTTTATTATTAAACCTTGGTATAAAAATCTAATTCCTTCTACCAGTTATGTTCAAGAGACACTACAGGGGAAAATGTAGTTAGAACGTGATAAATTTGAACTTGAAGAAATAGCATATGCATTAAGAGAAGCAAAAGAAGAAGGTAAAAATAAGTTTTCACAGTCTATAAATTTCGTACGCATGATATGGAATGAGGTGAAAATTAAAAAGGGTCACTGGACCAGAGTGACCCCAGCCAACAAATCGGAAGGTGCAAAGCTGAATTGCTTTACACTACTATTATTATGCTTCGAATGTTATGTTTATATAGTGAATTGCCTGAGAAATAAAATTAAAATAAAAAGTAAGTATAAAATAGATATTTATAATTTAGAAGTAAGCAAAAAAGGAGCAGTACTCGATTAAATATGAGTATCTGCTCTTTTTTGTAAATGGAAAACTTTATTACATTGGGTGATGAAAAAAGCTGGATGGTACAAGCATCGCATTAAGTGGAACAATGGAGCGGATCCTAGGATTGTACATGACGATTCTGAGCGATGTTATTAGCAAAGAATGAAGTATTCTTTTTAAAAAAAATAAATAAAATTAAATAAAAGTTGAATAAAGTTAAAAATAATGATGAAGTAAAGTTAAATAATGTGAAGGAGGGGTAATTTGAATAATAATGAAATTCCAAGTTGGCTTTTATCTTTAGAAAAGGAAGATGTGGAGTTTATTAAAAATTTTGTAATAAATTCAGGTTCATTGAAAGAGATAGCGAAATATTATAACGTTTCCTATCCTACTGTAAGAATTCGGTTAGATAAGCTGATAAATAAAATTAATGTGAATGAGAGTTCTGAAAATGAAGAATTCATAAGTTTTATAAAGAGGCTGTCAATTGATGATCGAATTAGCTTAGAGGACGCTAAATTAATAATTGAAAAATATAAAATGGAGGTACAAAAATAGTGAGCGATTGGTATAGATTACTATTAATTTTAATTGTTTTTGCAGTGCAACATTTTTTATCTACTAGAAATAATGTGTATTGGGGAGGTTTGTTACCAATTATATACATAGCAACGCTAATAAGTGTACAGTTTTACGGGATATTTGAATGGTCTATGATGCAGTTCATTTTATTTGCAATTGTCGGTGAACTATTTTTAGTAGGATATTGGATGAGTGGCAGAAAAATTTTAGCTAGTAAAAGACAGAGAGAATTAGAAAAGATGAAAGCTTTTGACTTATAATCGGTAGTAATGACTAAGACCAAGATGCTAAACTGCACCCTTTGTTAGATTTGTCTAGCAATGGGGGGCAGTTCCGTATCTTGTCTTTTTTATTTTCATCTAGTGAGTGTTGAATAACAAAAATTATACAATTAGATGATTGAAGTCCAAATGAAACATCAGGATTTTTTACCATCAGTCTGGCGACAGCAATAAACACATCTGAGTTTATAAAAATTAATCACCGAAAGATAGATACAAATCACTAAAACCCAAACGCTAATTCTGTTATTTGAGAGTTTAATAAAAAAATTCAGGCGTGTTGATTAGGGAAAAATAGGTTTATTATTGAGCGATGAAAAGATTTTTTTGTTACCACTTTGCCAATATATTACCCTTTTAACTGATTGTAGTGTAGGGCTACTCGACTCCCGCGGGAAAGCGAGACAGACGAGACCCTGCACGGAGCGGATGTTTTCTGTGCGAAAGCGTGAGTGCTAACGTAGCGGCAGCGACACAAGCGGAGGAAGCGGCTCGACGCTCGCCCGCAGGAAAGCGAGTAGCCCGTAACGGAAATCAGCCTCTTCGAATGTATAAAAATGGTTAATCAACACATCTGAAAAAAATTATCATTTATCCTTGAATCTCCAGTAACGTCACCTTTTATGATGAATTTGGTTACTTACTTTAAAAGGTAAACAATCAAATAATGATATTGGAGGAACAGCACGATGAAAAAAGAGAGTTTATTGAACCGAGGATTGGCAAGTTTAATGCATCTGTTCTCGCTAGTACTAACTTTTGTTTTACCTATATTGGTATACTTAGTAACAAGGAATAAGAATAAATATTTTGCTGATCATGCAAAAGAAGGGATGAATCTTCATTTTACTTTCTTCCCAGTATTTTTGTTATTAACTTTTATTTCCGAAAAATGGAGTGCAGCTTCTACCCTTTCTTTTGTCCTTATTATACTTGAAACAATATTAATCGTAATTGCAGCAATTTATACTTTCAATGGAAAAAAGTTTTCTTATCCCGTTATCCGTTACTTTAAAGTCAATCATTAAGTGAATAGAGGAGAGAATAATTTGTCGGGAAAAGGTATATTTACGATAGGTGAACTTGTGCAAAAGTCTGGTGTTAGTATTAGGACACTTCGATATTATGACAGTATAGACCTACTTAAGCCAAGTGATTATACAGAGGGTGGACATAGACTTTATTCAAATGAGGATTTAACTATTCTACAAAACATTAAGTCATTACAGTTCCTCGGTTTGTCGCTAAAAGAAATTAAAGACATGCTTCAAAAAAATACTGTTAAAGGCGAAGTGATCTTAAAATCTCTAATCGATCAAAAACAGTTATTTGAAGCAAAAAAACTTGAAATTATTAATACATTATCTGATTTAAATCATCTTATTGAAACAGTAAAAGATGAGGAAGTTATCAATATCGACATATTTTGTGCGATGCTACAAAAATTAATATTTGCTGAAAATACTGAAACATGGTTTAAAGAACACTTTTCACAAGATATAACTGATGAATTATTTAATATAAATAAATCCGAAGAAATCGATTTAGATAAAAAATGGACAAAGGTATTATTTGAAATTAAACATTTAACGCTCACTGAAGCCATACCTTCTTCTAAAGAATCCCAAGAAACTGTTGGAACACTTTTAGTACTTATGAATGAAACCTTGAAAGGAAAGTTAGATTTGATTGAAGAAAAACTACCATCCACAGAATCATTCAAATTTCCGAATCCTTTTACAGAAAAAGAACAAATATTTTTAAAAGAATCGATAAAAATTTATCAAAATAATTGTAGCAACACTCAGGAAACGATGAAGAATTAAGATATGACAATCCTGCATTGAAAACACAAGTTGAAAAATTGCTAATATGAAGAAGTCACTCATTTTTTGAAAAAATAATGAGTGACTTTCTTTAATTTATAAATATCTACCGTAGCTATCTGATTAAGTTACATGCCTGATAGGATATTTTTTATACCCAACTCCCCCAGTAAAAAATCATTCACACCCCATCTGTGCACCACATAAGATTAAGATTCAAGACATATAAATAAAGGTAGTAGAAAAATAAAAGGCATGCAAACATTGATTCCTGAGTTAGTAGATTAAAAATACAAAAAAATTAAGAAATTTTTAAGTTTCTATAGAGGAAAAAATTAAGATTTGAATTATATACTTATAAAAAAATGGAATTTACGAAACTATTTGAAGATTTAATCCGTATTGGTAGTAGTAAAGAATATTGAAGTAGGTGAAGAAATGGCATACACCATTTACATAGTATTAACAAAAACAGGAACATTATTATCAAAAGCTATTGGAATGTATACTGGGAAAGAGATGAATCATGCATCTATTGCGTTCGATGAGGAGCTTTTCGACATGTATAGCTTTGGACGTAAGCAGCTAAATAATCCTCTAAGCGGCGGTTTTTTGCGAGAAGATGCAGAAAGAGGATTGTTTGAGACAGCAGATTGTGTCATTTATCGTTGCAGAGTTTCACATTATCAATACTTAGAAATGATGAAATTTGTACGTTATATGTATTGTAATCGAGATCGCTATAAATATAATTTTATTGGACTCTTTGGGGTTGTCATGCAAAAGGAGGTTCGAAGAGAGCGTGCCTATTTTTGCTCACAATTTGTGGCGATGCTTTTAAAGGTTGGTGGTTTGAAAATTTATCAAAACCCAGCATTAATGACACCACATTGTATCGCACAATTACCCTATTTAGAAAAAGTATATGCTGGGAAGCTTGCAGACTATTTACAAGGTGTTCGTGCACCAGCCATGTTATATGGATAAAACTTACATCATTAACCTTATTTTTTACCTCGCTTTCAAAAAAGCCTCGGAGAGATTAGCAAAATTCTAACATCTACCGGGGCTTACCTCTTTATAATCTCACTAGCATTTTACCTCATATCGCTAAGTGAACATTTTTCCTTTAAGTGGTTATACCCTTGAATCGCACTTATTTACCAGATGTCCGCTAACGAATACATGAAATTAAACCTATTCCGTTATAATATTGAGGTAATGGAATGGGTAATATTCTCTTTAATGTGTAAATCAATGTTTAATTAGTAGAATTCTAGGGGGAAACCATGCTTTAATTAATCATATGAAAGATATACATAACGAGAAATCCTCCGTAGTTAAGCATTTTTCATTTTTATGAAGGAGGTAATACATTTGTGTACAGGTGTTGCGCTTTACGACACGAGTGATAGTAGTCCATTGGCCGCTTTTCACATTGGAACATCTTTTTTTGCTGCCATTGGAATGCCTATTACAGGAGCTAGCTATTACGAGTATTTAAGTGATGGGGATCATGAAGGGGATCATGATCTTTTTGAGGTGCCTATAGAGGAACTAGAAGAGCGAATTATAAATGGAAAGGTTACTTCTTACTGGATTTACAGTGATTTACGAGGTGGATTACCCTGGGATGCCGCTTTTACCTATCAAACTGGTGAATATGGTAATTTTCCGCATATAGGAGCACATTGTGACGGGAACATTGAAGAGGTTTACGGGGCAATAACTGATTGGCTTAATAAAGTAGTGAAGCCATTTCATGTTCCATATGGCATTGTATATACAGCAGAAAAAATCACAGCTGCATTGCATTATGCAGCGGGAGAAAATTGCACATCTATGTTCCCGTTTGAGAATGGCTTTGCTTTTCAAAAAGAAGCGCCTGGAATGTATGCCGGTCTTGGGCGATATACGACAAGTATGCTGAGAATGGTGTATTCATACAATGTGTTAAATGGGAAGCATTTGCAAATCAAAGTAGTTCATCAAACATTGCTCGATTGGATCCATGATGACAAAGAGCGAGGAGTACTTCGTCTACTCGGCAAAGATCGCTGGATATGGGAAGTGAAGGACGAGCATCTGACGGCTGTTAATATGGCATTAGGTGAAATAGGAATTTTAGTAGCCTGGCAGCCTGAAAGATCAAAAAAACGAATTCGTAAATTACCTTAAAACAAAAAATTTTAAAAATACATAGGAGGCGTTATTGATGAGCGAAGAGGTAAAGGCAACTGGCTGGGACGCAATTGATGAGGAGTTATTAAAAATTTACGGGGAACAGGAGCCAAAGCATTATGGAACCATTCTTCCATATTCATTAGGAGGCGACGATCCACTGCAAGGAATCAGCGCTTATAAAAGTGAGACACCAGTTCCGCACTGGCATTTTGTAACATATGGGTTTTCTGAGTTATATGAAAAAGAATCAGAGGATGCTGACTACAGTGGATATGGGTTTGAGCTAACATTTCGTCTTGCGCGTAATGAAGATGAGGAGGAGCCACCAGCTTGGGTGTTGAATTTGCTACAAAACATGGGAAGATATGTTTTTAATAGTGGCAATGTTTTTAAATCTGGTGATTATTTGGATGCAAACGGTCCAATCTGCCTAGGTGAAGACACGCTTTTAACGGCTCTTGCCTTTATTTTTGATCCTGAGTTGCCTGCTATTAATACACCAAATGGACAAGTGGAGTTTATTCAAATGGTAGGTATTACAGGTGATGAGCTTGAAGCGATGCAAACATGGAATACATTAGGTGTGCTAAATGCAGGTCTAGCGTATATCCCAAGCTACGTTACTGATTTAGATCGGGCATCTCTTTTACAGATTTCATCAATTGCAGAAGCAGTAGAAAAAGGAATGAATGAAGAAGGCTCGAACACCGGCTTTTTATTCGTGGACCAACTGGCATGGGAACAAGGGAAAAAGGGATGGTTCAGCAAACATCCTGATAAAGTCATGCTAGGGGCAAAGCAGGCAGGAATCATTGGCAAACTACTGCGCGGCAGAATTTTAAAAGGAAAAAACCTCACTCTCGTTGGTCGGGAAATTCGAGTTGTATTTAAACCAGGGGAAAAATCCGAGTTCCGTGTAGAGGATCAGGATATTATCATTTCGTTGAATGAAAGGGCCGCTATGGAACTTGGCCAAAGCTTGATACCGCAGGAAAAAGAATTCGAATTATCTTCTATAACGGGGCTTTCGTTCCAAATAATGAAAACCTACATTAAAGATCAGGAAGGAAACGTTGTAGAAACAATCGGATAAATATGAAGAGAATGGTCTCCCGCTAGTAGATTTAATTTGTGCGGGAGATTTTTTCATCAATGATTGACAGGTAAGGGGAGACAAATGGACTGGTTAGAAGTTAGTCAATCTAAAGATATTGAAATTGTTCGTGCAGGCGTGAATCAGCTTGATCCGAATGAACGGGATGCAAGGGGAAGAACGCCTATAATGCTTTTTGTCACGAATCGAATGCCGTTTGAAGGGATTAAACTTCTCCTTGAGAGAAACGTAGAGTTAGAGGCGGTAGATAAGTTAGGAGATACGGTCTTAAAGAAAGCGGTCAAGTTCAAGCAAGTAGAGGTAATTAAGCTACTACTTGAGTATGGAGTGGAGTTGAATTCCCCTAAAGGTATTTTGGCGACAGCTTGGAACGCAGCAAGAATAAACAATGTCATTGCTGATTTATTGCTGAATACCAAAGGGGCTATCCGACTCACGTTAGATTCTGAAGAACAACGCAAAGTAGATAATATTTTATATGAAGAATCGCTCGATAAGATGAGTAATATGATCAGAAAACTTTCTTCTCCGGTACTACTGCACGCAGTTGTTAACGGCTATAACTGGGATGACGGACCAGAGCCGATGATTGCAGCTTTTGAAAATCCAACTTGTGCAGAGATTACCCTACTTGACATGTATGAGCTGCTGGATGGCGATTATTGGCTGGAACAAGATGAAGAAGAATTGGCGAAGTCCTCGTGGAAATATTCTTGGAGAAGACTAGCAGAGGAGCTGGCGAAGAAAAGTCAATCTGTTAAATAATCGCATCTAGTGTTCAAAAAGAGAAAGATTTGTATAGGCATGAATGGGGCAAGGGATTAATGCTATAAAATTGATTAAATGTAGGTGATTTGTGAATATGAGATTGGATGCTGAGCTTTTTGAGCAGTTAAAACAATTGAAGATGGTAAGTGAGCAACTTGCAGCATGGATCGATGTTGAAATGTTTGATCCAGAATATTTAGAACGTGAGCAGTTAGGATATAGCATTGATCTGGAAGGGAACTCTCTTATTCATGATGAAGAGGGGTCATGGCAGGCTGATTGGCTTGTGATTGGGCATATGAAACTGACAGGCGATCCAATGATTATAGAGACTGCCGAACCTGGGCAACCAGTAGCTGTTCTCATGCATGGTATGGGAGACTGGGATGCAGGCAGTTATTTGGCTGGTTCAGTTTTAAAGTTTCAATTAGCTCTACAGCGGTTTCTACAGCTAATTGCTCAGAAAAATGATAATCAATCGACATGGAAAATAACGTGTATGGAGCTTGAACGAATAATTGAAGAGATTGTAACAGCAGATGAATATGCCGACAAAGATTTATGGGAGTCTCTATTGAACCCTGCTTTTCAAGCGGCCCGAGGCATGGAAGCTGAATTGACTAAGCAAGTGCTGATAATGAGCAAGCGTGGAATGTCGATCAAAGAAATTGCTGACATGCTGCAGTTACCGCTGAAAGAAGCGTATGGTTATTTGAAAAAGGCTAAAGAGCTTCAGTGTTGAAGTTGTAAAAATGAGCAAATGAAAGATAATAGAGCGCTTTTTGAGTTTTGAACCAATGAAAAGAGGGATATGAATGGATCGCAAAGCAAAGAAAATTCTGTTTAATACATTTTGGCAATCAGGCGGTTGGAGGCAAGGAGGATATACGTTTACAGATGAAGATTTCCAGTATGCCAAAAATCATGGACTAATGTTTGATCCACTAACGCTGACACATGGTGAATGCGTAAAAAGACTTCGGCAACTTCATCAAGAAGTCATTACGAAGGAAATTGTAGTGCAAGCATTTTTACATAGTTTATCTACTCGTAAAGTTCATTTACGCAGTGCTCTGTCAAGTTGGGCCCTCACGCATAAATTGCCTGAACATACATACTATGAATGGTTAGCAGAACAGCCATCTTACAGTGCCTGTGGGTATTGCAATGACCACAAATTGATGTCAGATGAAACTTATATTGACGAAGATTTGAATGTACTGAATTTCGAGCGTGTAAAGTGGGGAGGCGTTCGTTTAAACTGGCTGGTTTATTGTCTGTTGGATCTTGAATGTCTTAGCAAAGAACAGATGTTTACAGTTAGTGAGGAAGATGTGGACATATTGAAGCGGATGATTGAGGCTGTTGAATCTTGTGAAGATAAAGATGCAGCTCGACAGCTTGAGAAACGTTGGAAGGATATTTTACCGTCGAATCAGCATGAACGTGACGTAGTGCTGGAGATTTGGGGATATATCGGTTTACTAGAATCTAAGGATGATTACCGTAAGGAGCGTGGACGGGGTACCGATTTTATGTCAATGGCAACCTGGAGAGGTATAGACGGTTATTCGCAAGAAAAGATGAAACATTACTTTGGCACTTATTTGTAAGGGGAACTTTAAGAGTGATGTATTTAAATGAAAAAACATACTAAAAGAGCATTGAAAATTGTTGATATTGCTAGGAAGCCTTTAGAGAAAATACCATACGTTACCGCAACATCAAAGGGAACAGGGATTTCTTCTGAATTGCTTCCCGTTTATTGGGGAGAGATACTTGGATTGCCAGAGGAGCTAGATGCCCTAATTATTGCATCTGATTTACAAGGCATCGTGGATTATAAGCAAGAGCAGGTGGAAGAAGCACCAAAGTTACTAGGTGAGGAACTTGCGGAAGTGCTTTCCCTTTTGTTCCAAATCCATTTGTCAGATTTGGACCCAGCTAAGGTGATGGTGTGTTTATGTGGAGACTTGTATACTGATCTAACCAAAAGGGGTGCTAGTGGAAATCCTTTGCCTGTATGGAGTGCTTTTAGAAATTATTTTGGATTCGTCACGGGAGTAGCTGGGAATCATGATCTATTAACAAATGAGGAACAAGCTGAATTGGGTTCTACCACAGGTATTCATTACTTTTCGGATGGAGGGAAGATGATGTACGCTAATCTTGCAGTAGCAGGACTCGGAGGAATTATTGGTAGAGTAGATAAACCAAATCGAATGGAAGAAGACGATTATTTAGCAAGACTTCGACACATTTTAAGGCAAGTTCCTGACATCCTGCTACTTCATGAAAGTCCGAAGATTAGCTCACAAGGTCTACCTGGAAATCCACATATTTGGAAAGAACTACAGAACTCTGCTGAGCTTTTGGTCTGCTGTGGACATGTTCATTGGGATACACCATTGGTTGAAACGAATAACGGGCTACAGATTTTAAATGCGGATGGACGTGCTTTTATCTTTACAGCTCCACACTAGTTTAGAAATAATTCACAATTGAGTGAGCAACCCCATAATGTATATGATCCTAGCTGTTTCT
This sequence comes from Lysinibacillus sp. TE18511, assembly GCF_054062295.1. Lineage (NCBI taxonomy): Bacteria > Bacillati > Bacillota > Bacilli > Caryophanales > Bacillaceae > Lysinibacillus > Lysinibacillus sp. TE18511. The sequence goes on along the minus strand of NZ_JBSSFD010000004.1, from coordinate 157,693 downwards.
CTCATAGTTTTTAGAAATGGTTAATCAACACACCTGATATTTTAAATATGAAAGGAGTCTTAATATGGGGGCATGGGGATACAAACCATTAGAAAGTGATGAGGGCTTGGATGTAGTCGATTTTTTAGAGGACTATATACATACTTTACAATCAAATCAGATGGAGCTGTCTGAGGTTATTAATGCGATGAAACAAGAGGGGTTTTTTGGAGAAAGCTTCAATGAAGTAGATTTCTTTTTCGATATAAGTGCAATGGCGCTTGCAGAGCTCTATGTTACGTATCTTGATACAGGGAAATTATATGACGCTGAAGACGAATTTGAAAAAATACACTCCATAAATGCGGATGAAGAATCATTGAAGTTTATAGTAAGATATTTAACAGATATTAGAGATGAATTTCCAGATGCTGATGGTATTAGGGAAATCGTTGAATTGTGGCGTGAATCAGAATGTTAGACTGAATGGAAATCTAACTTAGAGTTTCTAATCAATAGAGTTGAAAAGGAAATGATCCATTCTCTTAAATGACATTGGTATGGGTACCCAACATAGTGCTAATTTCCTCCCTTGAAATCTTATAGTGATCAAGGGAAGAAAAGCTCTTTACTTTTCCAACAAGGGAACAGAACTTTGCATTAGCTTATTTAACTCGTCTTCAGAGATGATTTTATTTCCGCCATATACGATGTTGTAATGAAACCCCCATTCTCCTAATGCAATAAGATGGTGGCGTTCATTTTTCTTTTTAATTAGAGCCCAAGTTCCTAAATCGCCTTGTATATTTGCGCTAAACATTAGCCATTCGTTGAAATGGATCATATGAATATCTCTAAACATATGAAAAGAGTCCATGCAACCAGTATCGTCTGAATCAGACCAAACATCGCAAGCTTCTTTTAAGAGAACAACATCCAGAATTCTGATTTCAATCCATGCGCACTCCTCATTTCTAGACAAAATCTGCTCAAAGCAACATTGAACAAATGCTGAGGAATCGATTTCACTAGGATGCTCTTCCCATCCGTTAAAGTATGAGAGGGAAGGCATAAACAACATCCAAAAGTTTTCACCTACTGTCATCTGAAACGGATAGTGAGCTAATACGATTCTTCTGCTTCCTTTGAGAGGAGGATTACTTGATCGTGCCCATATTTTTTCATCAAGAGAAGGCAAATTGTTGGCTTGAAAATCGGACCATTCAATTCCTTCCTCAAATCCTACGATTTCGAAATTATTTTTGTTTAATTTTATTTTCTCAGGTATTTCATTACATGCCGAACATGGAAAAGCTATACGGTTAACGTACATTATTAATCACCATTTCATTCTGTTTTATTAATTGGAAAAGGAGAGATTTATTTTGAATTATGAATTTTGGATTATGACATCGATTTCAGAACTAGTTCATTATCCCGACGAATGGAAAGATGAATACATACCTCACCCGAACTTTAAAGCGATTATGGATGCTATTGGTATTCGTGCACCAATCGAGGATATTTACGAACGTTATCTTAACCAGCCTGTACATACTGGTCATGTACTAGTGTTTTCCAATAAACATGAGCCAGATACGTGTATTGTTTTTGATACTTATCGAGACGCATTGGACCAGAGCGATATGATTAGATTCGGATGGAGAATCAGTGGAAAAGAAGCTATTGAATCAGTAAAACAATTATCACGGCACCTTTATGATGAATGCGAAGATGTTACCGTATTCTACAAGGAAGGTCAATGTGTTCTTTACGAGGTACTGAAAGAAGAACGTTATCCACGTAAAATTTATTATAAAAAGGTATTTAATCAGCAAATCAAAAGGTACCTAGTTTAAGATAATTGTCCTGACTACATGTGCATATAAATTTTTTATTTACGGGAGCGGGCATATTTTTTCGATAAGTAATCTAAATACTCCAGCCTAGTGAGCCCACCTGTTTGACGGTTGAATTCATCATATGTAATATCCTTTGGAAAGCCAAATTCCTCCAGTGCCTGTTTACGCTCCTTTGCGTATAACGGATTATCCAGTGAACGAGACTGAGAAGAAGTATCAAAGCACTCGACATCGATGCCTGCATGTACGTCGTAATTAGAATAACTGCTACCCGACTTAAAAGAAGTTTCTTGTTCCGACTTGCTAATTGTTCCTGTGCCCCAGGAAAGACGGTAGCGCTCTTCTTTTCCATAATCGATGCTTATACCGTAACCAAGTGGCAGGAGAATATCGGTTTCAGTTAGCGTTTTGTGTCCAACTTTTTCATAGCCACCGCGCATAAATAGATCGTCCATTACAATCAAGGTTTGTTCAGATAATTGGACTGATGTAATATCCTCAATACTTTGGAAACGATTTGTTGTTTTAAACAGATAAGGTCGAATAAAAAGTGGCATCGTCATGACATCGTTCCATAGGCTATCTTTCGAAAACAGACCATCTTTTTGCATTTGGCGTAAATCTCCGATAACAAGCACAAAGCCGTCTGTGAATAAATCAATTTCAACTCGGAAAATATCTCCTGGAACAGCTTTATAGCGCAAGCTTTTTTTCCTTGTGAGCTTTTCTAGGTGTAGATCATAGTCTGGAGGCAAATTTGAAGGATACTGATGTAGCCACTCAACGATTTCCTCTTTGCTTGTTAAATTCTTCATGTTGGCCAGTGGCAGTTCAAAAAAGGTTTTCATATTGCGAGCGGTAATGTAGCTGGATGGCTGGTCCTCGGTACGCACGCCAGCAGAAAAAACAACCCCGCTCGCTTTAACACTGGAAATATTGGTATAATTCATTTTTTTCTCTTTACCGCGGGCAGTTTGAGGGAGAATTACTTCACAATTTCTTGTCGTAATCTCTACATCTGCTTCTTGATAAGCTTGCTCATTAACGAAGATACGTTTTTTAATGATATCACCGTCCATGCAAATGTAATAATCATTTCGGATTTCCATTGTCCTCCAATGCTCTTCAATGGGATGTAATCCGAAATAAGGACGAAGCTTATTTGTTAGCCAACTGTTTAATGGTGTCATAAAATTACCTCCTTTTATTAATCAAACGTGATTATGTCAAGTATACTTAATGCGACTTGAAACGAAAATATATAATATAAAAATATCCATAAAATAGTTAATTTTGATTATTTAGAATGATCGCAGGAGGGCAAGGTAGGAAAAATAAACTAAGAATAACCCCTCAGCACTATGAGTTTAACTTTTGATGAAAACTTTTTTGCAGAAAACTAGAATGAATATGCAATGTTCAACTTTGTAGTTAAACCTTTTCTGCTATAATTAACGACTATACAGATAGGGGTGATACAAATGCATATCGTTACAATTGACGGTGTACCATTTGATTGGTTGAAGCAATTGCAGGATATTCATGCACATGTATTTGATGGAGCCAATCTACCACTAGAAAAACTGGAAAGTAAAGAAGGGTTAATTTGTTTATTAGCCGTAAAGAACGAGGATATAATAGGTTTTAAACTAGGCTACACTCATCCTGATGGTGTTTTTTATAGCTGGTTAGGTGGTGTCCATGAAACGCAACGTGGTCAAGGAATTGCAAGTCAGTTAATGAGACGGCAGCATGAACATTTATAGATTCTTGGCTTTAAAAAAGTTCGTACATATGGTAGAAATGAGCGAAAGGAAATGCTTATCACAAACCTTAAACATGGATTTGACATTGTTTCAACATTTGTTGATCATAAAGGTCGACATAAGATAGTGTTTGAAAAAAATATTGGAATAGGAGTTTTATCATGAAAGCATATTTAGCAAATGGATTATTTTCTTTAGGAGATCGTTTAGTCAACGAACAACTTGCTGCGGCAATTAGAGAGGCAGTGCCAGGTATTGAATTATATGTACCACAGGAGAATGATGCGATCAATGATAAAACCGCATACGCAGATAGTTTGGCGATTGCACAAGCGGATTTAGAGATGCTACAAAATAGTGATGTATTAGTAGCCGTTTTAGATGGTGTTGAGATTGATTCGGGTGTAGCAGCGGAGATAGGTGCATTTGCGATGCTGAATCGACCAATCGTTGGCGTATTTACAGATGTTCGTCAACAAGGTCGAGACAATATGATGAAAATCGAGGCACTTGTACGTGACGGAATGGAAAATCAATTTGTTTATCGCAATTTATTTGTCATAGGCTTGATTAAACGTAATGGAATCATTACATCTTCCATTGAAGAAGCTGTCCAAGCCGTTCAAAAATATAAAAAATAGAAGTTTTGTATGCTCAATAACAGATATTGTGGCAAGGTTTCATAATATGGTTGGCGCTTCATGGATGGCACATCAGAAGTATTAGCATACGGAACAGCAGTAAGAATAGAGGAATAATCCGATAAGGGCTTCAATCAACGAGATTGGAGCCCTTACTAATGTTGAAAAACAAAATGGTCAAGGATTTTTCCACAAATTATAAAAACACCCCCGCTAGCCCTACATGAAAACAAGACTTCACCACAGAGAGGGAAAAATAATTTCATTCTATCATGGTAGTTTAATGAGATTAGTAAAAGGCGATCCCTATAGTCGGGGAATTAAAAATGAATTTTTTTGTTACTTTTAAAGGAAACTTGATCCGCTGAAATAATAAAGTCGATTAATCCCATCTCTCCATTTTGAAGCAAGATGTGAAACTCATATTTGTCATTTACTTTATATACTTCCTCATACAGCCACCATGCATCTTCCAATAAATCATCTTGCTTTATTATATTAAAATTTTCAAAAGTAACTTCATCTATATCTGTAAATCCACCTGTATTATCAAGGAGTAATGTTAAGGACATGTCATTCTGAACAGATTTTATAATCGTACAATCGTGAAATCTAAACTTCTCAATAATATCTTTATCAAGTGTATTAGAGGCTGCTCTCATATATCTTCTATATTTCTCACTTGTGGCTGTTACAGACCTATTATTTTCCTCACAAAATTTAGTTACAGCGTTAATAACCGTACGAGTTGCTTTATTTAAAGCGAATACCCGTATATCAGCTATCTGTTTTAATGTAGTTTCTGGTAATTCCTTTTTCAAACGCTCTTGATCATAGATGAAACCATCATGAAAATGTTCTATTGCCTGTTCTCTATTAAAAGGTTCATATTCGTTATTACCGTCTGTATTTACTGTTTCGGTGGCTTCCATTATATGAGCAATTTCTTCTTGTAAATTAAGCCAACTATCTAACTCGGTGTGATAAAGTTGTTGAAAATATTCTTCTGAAAATGTTTCAGTTTGCTTTTCTTCCTCTAATTGTAGGTGGAAACTTGTTTTTTGACATAGTTCATACCATTCTTTAGTAAAATATTTCATTTTATTATCCTCGTCTCTCTAATGGTTTAAGGTTAGCATCCTCTTTGGCTCTTGTATTTTAATAGAAACTCTTTTTTGAAAAGATAATTGAAATCAATTATTGGAGTCTTCCCTTTTAGGTTTTGATAAATTTAGAACTGATATCAACTTACACCTTCACCTGGTGAACTAATGAAAGATGAATATCATTGCCCTCCAATATTCCTGGTCATTGTGTAGGGTTAATTGTAAAATTAAAGTTAATTATAACAAAAATATAGTATGTTTAGTCTGTTTAATGGTGTTTTGTTGATAAATTAGTATAGTACCAATTATACCTATAATATAGAAATTCCATAGTTAAAAGGACTAATAGTGTCCAACTCATTTTGTATAATGGGGAAGTAACTATGAAGAAAGAGTGGGATATATGGTGGATTCACAACAGAATAAAGGCTATCGTGTCATTTCGATGTTTGACAGACTGATGGATGGTCAAGGAATTAACAAAAAACAAGAAGCATTTACACATAATGTTGGTGAAAAAACCATACAACGAGATTTGAATGAAATTCGAGATTATATTGATAAAGCTAAATTAGATTGCCATTTAGAATATGTGCGAGTAGAAAAAGTGTACAGGCTGACGAATACAGGGAAAAGTATTTTATCAAAAGAGCAAGTGTTGGCGATTGTCAAAATTTTGATTGAATCTAGAGCCCTTCTAAAATCAGAAATGAGTGATATTATAGATAAACTTATTTCGATTGTTGCAGCCGATAAACAGGAGTTTATTCACAATATTATTTTAAATGAAAAACATTTGTACGTAGATTTAAATCATAAAAAATCTTTATTACATTTAATTTGGGGTCTTTCAGAGGCCGTTCAAAAAAAGAAAATCATTAAAATTGATTATTTGCGTGAATGTGAAACAATTCCTAGAGAAAAGATTTTAAAACCGCTCGCCGTTATTTTCTCAGAATACTACTTTTATTTAATTGCTTATGATAATAAACATGAAAAGGATTCGCCCATTGTCTATAGAGTCGACCGTATACAACATTTTCTTGAGCTCAATCAAAAGTTTCAAATACCTTATGCCGAACGTTTTCAAGAAGGAGAGTTTCGTAAACGCATCCAGTTTATGCATGCTGGCGAGCTGATGCGTATAAAATTTGTCTTTAAAGGAGCTTCTCCGCAGGCTGTATTAGATCGCTTACCAACTGCAAAAATAGTATCCAAGAAAGATGGACAATGTTTATTTGAAGCAGAAGTTTTTGGACGTGGCATTAAAATGTGGCTGCTGAGCCAAGGAGCAAACATAGAGGTGTTAGAGCCAATTGAGCTTAGAGAAGAGATCATTGAAACGATTCAATCGATGCAGCAAAACTATCGCTATATATAAACATTCGGACAGTCCATAAGTATGCTAGAAGCTTCCTATGTAAATGGTAAAAATCCGCGTAGACTTGAAGCGGATTTTTACCATTGGTATGGTATTTATAGTTCTTAAAAAAGTTCCTCAATAAAGGTCGTATTTAAATCCCCTAAAAGCTCATAATCTTTCATATAGTTTTCCTCATATAAATAAACAAATAGATGCTTTGCGTCATCCAAACGTAAGCCAATCTCACGATTATCGTTAATATGTAACGTTAACCAATAAGCCTCATCATAATCCGCATTAGCAAAATATACTTTGCGAAGTGGCTGGGCATCAAATTGTTGCATAATTTGATTGATTTTATTCGTATCTGTAATCGTGATTGTTTTTTCATCCGAAGCTCGAATTACTTCAATTTCCTTAATTTCCTTGATATCAAGTCGTTCAATAACCTCTTCATCAAAAGTTGAATCGCGAGTTAGTAGCAATGTTGAAACAAATAAAATGATAAGAGGTAATAGGATCGCAATTAGTATTTTGTATCTTTTTTTCATGTTAAACTCCTTAAATTCTAAAAAATTGCACATATGAATTATTTTCCACACTATAATTGAGCATATACTGAATTGATAAAGGATGGCAATCAAATGACACATAAATATGAAGAAAAAGAGATATTTTATCCAAATGGTACATTAATGTATCGTGGCGGTGTGAAGAAGAACGACTTTGGACATGACATTTATGATGGAAAGGGGACGATATTTGACCAGGAAGGTGAATTATTATTCGAGGGTGAATTCGCCAATCATATGAAGCAAGGTAACGGAATCATGTATTTAAAAGGACAAATGATATTTCAGGGCGAATTTATTCAAAATAAAAAACAAGGGAATGGAATTTTATATAAGGACGGAAAGGTCTATTACGAGGGACATTTTCGCAATGATTTAATGGATGGTTACGGAATTTTGTATTTTGAGGAAGATGTTATTACCCCATTTAAAGAGCTTCGTACACAGCATCCACATTTAAATCAGCCACTATTTGAGGGTGATTTTGTCCATGGCATGAAAAAAGGCAAGGGGAAGCAATATTATCCTAGTGGTTTTTTACAATATGAAGGTGATTTTATTTGGCACCATATGCAAGGAGCAGGAAGGCTTTACTATGCACCTGAGTCGCCAAGTGCCGAGGAGCTTGCAAATGGTGTAACAACACTTCAGTATGAAGGCTATTTCTTTGAGGATATGAAGCATGGAAAAGGAAAAATCTATTCTAGACTAGGTGAGCTCGAAGCGGAGGGTCAATTTAAAGAGGATGCGATGACAGGACATGGTACGCTTTATTATGCTAATGGACAGGCTTGTTATATCGGGGAACTTGTAAATGGCGAAAAGCATGGTCGTGGAGATTATTTTAATGAAGCAGGGAAGATTATTTATAGTGGTGAATTTATCAATGGTGAACGTTTACGAATAACACCAGAAATTGAGCGAGAGATTAAGAAACTACAAAAGCAGCTGGATGGGCTTGTGGGGCTTCCTAATGCCAAGAAGGAATTACATAATCTTATTAACTTCATTAAAATTCAAAGCTTGCGTGTCGACCATGGCTTAACAAGCTTCCCGATAACCTATCATCTTGTGTTTTCTGGGAATCCAGGCACAGGAAAAACAACAGTGGCGCGTATAATAGGTCAACTATATAAGCATCTTGGCGTACTTTCAAGCGGGCATTTTGTGGAAACAGATCGTGCGGGCTTAGTAGCAGGATATGTTGGTCAGACGGCATTAAAGGTCCAGGAAGTCGTGAGTAAAGCAAAGGGTGGCGTGCTTTTTATTGATGAGGCCTATTCACTAATTAATGATAAACAGGACGCATTTGGGAAAGAAGCGATTGATAGCCTTTTAAAGGCGATGGAAGATTTACGTGATGATTTAGTGATCATCGTTGCTGGTTATACAGAGCTCATGGAGGAATTTTTGCTTGCCAATCCAGGGTTTAAATCACGCTTCAATCATTTTGTCAAATTCGATAATTTTAGCACGGATGAGCTTTATGATATTTTCGCCATGCTATGTAAAAATAATGATTATCAATATGGTGAAGCATTTGCACACCATATGAAGGACCAGTTACATCAAATTCCAGTCGAGTCGATTCCAAATTTCTCAAACGGTCGTTATATCCGAAACTTATTTGAAAAGCTTGTGACCATTCAATCCAACCGCCTCATTCAACAGGAGAATATTACGAAAGAGGAATTAATGGAATTTAAAGAGGAAGATATTTTACTGGGCATAACAGAAAATCTATTTGATAATACATTCTAGTTGTTGTGAACCATGGCCAAGGTTTTTAAGTTACCTTGGCCATGGTTCACAAAGAAATAAGAAAAGAGGATGAATAATGAAAAAACTTGTGTCAATAATTTTACTATGTGCTTGTATTTTACCAAGGGTGATAACGATCAATGTTACGATTAACAATAACATTAAAGTTCATAAAAATAATCAGAATGAATAATTGACAAAAAATGAAAATAATTGTAATCTAACGTAAAACATACGCTACCGTATTTTATTGGAGAGATGACATGCAATTAACGAGGGAAGATTGGATAAAAGCAGGATTACAACAATTAGCTGAAGAAGGAATACATAAAGTTCGCATTGAAGCACTTGCTCGATTGCTAAAAATAAGCAAAGGGAGCTTCTATCACTATTTTCGTGATCATCAAGAGCTGTTAGATTCTATGCTCGACTATTGGGAAATGCATACAACAAAGCTAATTGTTCAAAGTATGGAGCAACAGGATGCATCATTAGAACAGCTACTACAGATTAGTTTTAATCGAGATAAAAAAATGGAAATTGGCATTTATACTTGGGCTAAATATGACCCTGTTGTGGCAGCGCGATTAGTGGATATTGAAGAACAGAGAATTTCTTGTGTTGCAAAATTGTATCAAAAAATCGGCATAAACGAGACTGAATCCATTGATCGAGCGAGACTTGCCTATTTAACGTATGTAGGATGGATGACAAGGTTCGAAGCAAATCCTAATTTTGATATTGATAAAATGGTTGAGCTTTTAACATTCGATAATAAACGTCCCTAATAGGGTTATAAAACCTGAAGGGACAAAATTTTTTACTATAACATACGGTAGTGTATGTTTTGTTTGAACTTATGACATGGGGGGCGAACGAATGAAATTATTATTAATATTATTAGCTTTAGGGCTTCTGTGGTTAATCAGTTTGTTGCATATTTATTGGGCTTTTGGAGGTCGTTGGGGTTCTGCTGTTGCTATTCCTGTAAAAGAGGGGGAGCAGAAACCTGCCTTTACCCCGAGGAAATGGGGAACATTAATCGTAGCTATTCTCATTCTACTGGCTAGTGTCATAATTGTTGTGCAAGCAGGTTATTTGCAGGAGTTCCAAACAAATAATTTATCTAAAATTGGAAGTATTGTTTGTGCTTTCGTTTTCATATTTAGGGCAATTGGTGATTTTAAGTATGTTGGGTTTTTCAAAAACATTAAACATTCGCAGTTTGCTAGATATGATACTTGGTTCTATAGTCCATTATGTTTGTTTTTGGGATTTGTCTATATTATTCTGTTATTTTAATAGTAGTAATAATTAGGGGGGAAGCAACATTGAATCAAACGATATACTTACTTCGTCATGGTGAAACTGAATACAATACACAAGGACGATATCAAGGAGAGTTGGATTCTCCGTTAACAGAATTTGGTATACACCAAGTTCAGCGAAACGCTCTAATGCTGAAATGTTTGATTGGCGATCCTAACGAATGGAAAATTGTGTCGAGTCCATTAGGAAGAGCCATGCAAAGTACTGAAATAATTTGTGAAACAATTGGATTTGATTTGAAGAATGTTAAAAAAGATGATCGTTTAACTGAGGTTGCTGTGGGGCAATGGGCTGGGTTAACAACGAAAGAAATAGAAAGTTCTTGGCCAAACCTTTTTCATAACACAGACGTGTATAACTGGTATTTTAATGCTCCTCAAGGAGAAGCCTATGACTCGGTAGTGAGAAGACTAAGTGCTTGGCTAGAAGACATTCAACATATACCGAAAGTTATTGCTATTTCACATGGTCTAACAGGTCGCATCTTACGTGGCGTATACGTTGATCTAAAAAAGGAAGATGCACTGAAGCTAGAAGTATCTCAGGATGTATTTTTTAAATTAGCGAATAAAACAATCACGAGAATTTGTTCAGATTTCGATGATTTTTATGAATGAAAAAATCAATTCTTAAGAATTTCTTCATAAATCTCCTACAGGAATATTCAGAAATGCCTCCTATTATAATGTGTGGGAGGCGTTTTTTTATGAAAAAATTTATCTTATTTTGTTGTATATGTGTGGCAGCAATCTTTTTTTATTATACAAATAACACAACGGAACAGTCGCAAATAGACCTATCTTCGTTACATAGCAAAAATGCTTTGTTACTGAATAAAAATGGAGATGTATTATACGAAAAAGATGCAGATGCCATTATTTATCCTGCATCATTAACGAAAATTATGACAGCAATCGTTGCCATTGAGATGAGTCCTGATCTACAGAAGCAAACAATTGTAGAAGCACAAACGATTTCAAAATTTACTGCTCAAAATGCATCCATGGCTGGCTTTCAGGCAGGGGATTTTGTGACGATAGAGGATTTATTATATGGGACATTGCTTGCCTCTGGGGCAGATGCTACAGGTACGCTTGCCGATGCCATTGCAGGTAGTGAAGAGGCATTTGTGACGTTAATGAACAATAAAGCGCAAGAACTCGGGATGGACGATACGCATTTTGTAAATGCCAGCGGATTGCATGATGACGCTCATGTCTCAAGTGTCCGTGATATTAGTAAGCTATTTCGTTATGCTATGGAAAATCCTACATTTTATCAAATTTTGACTTCTAAAAGCTATATAACCCATGTACCAAATGAGCTAACAATATCAAGCTCACTTTTTACTAAAATTCCAAGTGGAGAAAGTGCAATATTGGGGGGGAAAACGGGCTACACACCTGTGGCTGGTCTTTGCTTAGCCACTATTATCGAAAAACATGGTGAACAATATATTTTCGTTACGACTAATGCGGCAGGGCAAGCTTGGACACCACCACTTCATATTGAAGATGCACTTACAGCGTTTGATGCACTATAAGAGGAAAAAAATATGAAAAAATTAATAACTTTTTTAAGCCCTACAATCGTCTTATGAATAGGGTGACTTCATGCACCCAAAAAGAGAAGGCATTTTGGGAGCCTTTGATCGGCACAAATGTTGGGAATCATTTGGATGTCGATAAAATAGCTAACAATGTATTCACGCTAGGGGATACAATCAACCATTTTAATTTAAGAGGGGAGGTGTTACATGCTATCAAAATAACAATGAAAGATTTTTTAGAAAAGCATCAGTAAACATTTCAACAACATGCCGTTGTTCCTGGCTACCGAAAAATGTTAATAGAGAAATTTTTAATCACAAAAACTAGTTGATTCATACTATTTTCTGGAATAGTCTATTCATCTATAATAAGAGTCGAATCCTAGAATATTTTAGAGAAAACATACGAAAAAAGACTTCAGTAATGATAAGGGCGGTGTTGAACAATGAAAAAGCTTTTACCCTATGCAATTTTTTTGACATTTTTAATCAGCTTTGTATTTGTAGATTTTACTTCTGCAAAGGCTGAGGGTACAACCGTTATTCAATCAGTAGCAAAAGACGCAGTAGTTTATGCAGAAGCTTCCGTTGATAGTGCCGTAATTGGGCAAGTAGCAAAGGGAAGTTATGTAACTGCTACACCTGTAAATCAGGAATGGACTCATATTAAAGTTCAAAAGTTTGAGGGATACGTAGAAACGGCAACATTAAAAAACCTGACGTCTGAAAAATATGTAGTGACGAAAAAAGGTGGTACAACTTTATTTACATATCCTAGTCCAAGTGCACAAAAAATAGGACAGCTTAATGAAAACACGCTAATTTTTGTTTATGGATCAGCACCTGGAGGTTGGTCATTTGTCCAATATGGTCATGAAACAGGCTATGTTGCTACGAATTCTATAAAGAAACCAGTTGCAACAAAGAAACGAGTAAATGCTGTAAATGGTGCTGTGCTTCATGTAACTGCTAGTCCAAGTGGCGAGATTGTTGGGACACTTGCCAATAAAACGGTCGTTCAGCACTATACAACGATTGCAGGATGGGCTTATGTAGAAGCGGGTGACCAAAAGGGTTATGTGAAAGCCTCAGAGCTAGCAAATATTCAAATACTTGATAACAAAGTATACAATAAAGGTGTACCAGTAGCGAAAGGGCAAAAGAAGCGTGTGGCTTTAACGTTTGATGATGGGCCGGATGCAAAAGTAACGCCACAAGTTTTAGCGATTTTAAAGAAGTATGATGCAAAGGCCACATTTTTTATGGTTGGGACAAATGTATCGAAAAATCCAGCAATCGTAGAACAAGTTTATGAGGCCGGTCATGAAATTGGCAATCATACATGGAACCATCCGAAGTTAACAAGCTTATCGACATCAGCTGTTAAACAAGAAGTTGATAAAACTAGCAATGCTATATATAACGCAATCGGTCAGTATCCAACAGTTTTCCGTCCACCATATGGGGCAACGAATGATAAAGTTCGTTCAGTCATTACGACGCCTTCTATTCTATGGTCAATTGATACGCTAGATTGGAAGCATCGCAATGCTGATAAAGTTTTATCGTATGTGAAAGCGTCAGCGAAAGATGGAAGCATTATTTTAATGCATGATATTCATCAATCGACAGCCAATGGTCTTGAAAATGTTATTCTTTATTTGCAAAAACAAGGCTATGAATTTGTAACTGTTAGTGAAATATTACAATAATGTATAGGTTAATAGAAAAGCCGTGCAACTGTCTCTACATGACAATTGCACGGCTTTTTGATTATTTAAATAAATTGATCGTCGTAATTATAATCGGAATACCGAATACGTCGATTAAAAACGCTCCTACGATTGGTACGACAAGAAATGCTTTTTGAGATGGACCGAAACGTTGGACAACGGCTGACATATTGGCCATTGCATTTGGTGTTGCTCCTAAACCGTGACCTGCAAAACCAGCCACCATCACCGCAGCATCGTAATTTTTTCCTAGTAATTTAAACAATACAAAGATACTAAATACGACAATAAAGAATACTTGTGCGAACACAATGATGAATAGTGGAAGTGCTAAATCAGCGATTTCCCATAATTTAACACTCATAAGTGCCATTGAAAGGAAGATCCCTAAAGTAACATCGCCTATTATAGAAATGCTTTTCATGTTAATCGCTTCAGGTTTTACTTTATCCATAATATTGCGCACTAGCACAGCTACAAACATTGCACCGACATAGCTAGGTAATACGAAGCCAGTAGCTTCTGAGAATAATGTTCCAACATATGTACCTACTGCCATACAGAACGTAATTAATAATACTTGTGTAAAGAATGAATCAGATGTAATTTGTTCATGTTTATTTTCATATTCAATTTCTTCCGTTTCTTGTTCATCTGGCGTTAAATTATATTTACTAACTAAGTACTTCACGATAGGACCACCGATTAAGCCACCAGCGACTAAACCACATGTAGCTGCAGCCGCACCGATTGTCATGGCTGATGAAATACCTAGATCTTCTAAAGTTTGTCCAAATGCTGCTGCTGCACCATGACCACCTTCCATTGAAACAGCACCAGCCATCATCCCGATTAATGGATGAATGCCCATCAGCGATGCAAGTGAGACACCTATAACATTTTGCATTAAGGCAAGGAAACCACAAGCCAACCAATAAATAACTAATAATTTTCCACCAAGCTTAACAAGTTTAAAGCTTGCCCCTAAGCCAATTGTTGTGAAGAACGTAATCATAAATAAGCTTTGTAATGACGTATCAAGCGAAATTTCTAATACGCCAGTTGTCTTTAAAATAGTTGCCAAGGCGGCGAATAGTAAGCCACCAACAACAGGTGCTGGAATACAAAAGCGCTTTAAAAAACTTATTTTATTAATGAGCCAGCCGCCCAATGCGAATAGAGCGACTGCTAGAAATATTGTTGTGATTTGATTGAATTCGATCATTAACCTTGCCCCCTAAGTAAGTTGTTAAGTGCTTCATAGACAAAATAAGCACCTAATTTAACTGTGCGTCCGTTCTCATCAAGTGAAGGATTGACCTCACAAATATCAAAAGAATGTGTATTTGGGTGCGAAGTTACTTTTTGAAGTATCGTGCGTACAGTCGTTGGATCTAGTCCAAACGGTGATGGAGCACTAACACCCGGTGCAAATGCAGCATTTAGCACATCCATACATAGTGTTAAGAGAACGTAATCATGATGATCCATAAATTGTTGAAGATCATCCGTAATTTGCGCATTATTTTCTGGCGTCATATTTTCTTCTAACACATAGTTCACGTGCAATTCATCGGCCTTTTCAAATAGCTCTTTTGTATTGCCGTATCGTTGTATACCTAATACAAAATAATCTGCATGTGGGTCCTGCTCTAAAATCTGACGGAACATTGTACCAGACGATGGTTGTTCATCATATGGTCGTAAATCGAAATGAGCATCGATATTGACAATGCCGATTTTCGCGTCCTTTGGTAATGCGGCACGAACGCCTAAATAATGTCCGTATAGCGTTTCATGTCCTCCGCCTAGCACAACACATTGTAATTTATTATTTAGCAATGTTTTGACAATTTCACCGAGCTCACCCTGCGCTTCTTCTAATGCATGGTTAAGACAAATAACGTTACCGACATCTATAATTTGCTGCTCATCATTAAATGTCCAAGGTAAGCTAGATAATGCTTCACGCAGAGCATTAGGTCCACTCGCTGCCCCTATACGTCCTTGATTTCGACGTACACCTTCATCACAAATAAAGCCAACAATTCCCGCATGCGGATGATTTGAAGCGCTTACATCATTAATCGGAATTCTCTTTACTTTTTGATGTAAACGAAAGCTACTCGAATTTGTCGTTGAATCTATACGGCCTTTCCATTGTTTTTGTTCTGTCATTGTATACATAGTTATATCAACTCCGTTTTCAATATTATTGTAGTGTTAATATTGTTATAAATTTATTATATATTCGCATAATTATAATTACTAATATATAATTAATATTAATCTATAGCTTTTAACTATAAATAGGGGAGAAGGATGTTTTGGATTTTAAACAATTACAATATTTTATAGCAGTGACGGACCAAATGAATTTCTCAAAGGCAGCTGAAAAACTACATATTTCACAGCCTTCCTTAAGCAATGCTATAAAGAAGTTAGAGCATGAAGTTGGTTCACCATTACTTGAAAGAAATACGAGAAATCTGCAATTAACAGAAGCAGGTGAGCTTTTATATGAACGGGCAAAAGTTATATTGAAAAACATGGAAGTTTTAAAAATAGAAATGGATGAGGTCAATGTACATGGCACAAGTGAAATAACGATTGGCGCTATGGAATCGATTAAGCATTGGCTACCAAAAGTCATTACAGAATATAAAAAGGGATATCCACAAATGATGATTCATCTAGTGGATATTTTAGGAAGTAAGCGTGTCAAAAAATCACTCAAAAGCTATAAAACACACTTAATTATTACTAACCAGATCATGAATGATGAAGAGCTAGAAGTGAAGAGCCTATATGAAGAGCGACTTGTAGCTGTTTTACCATTAAATCACCCATTAGCGGAGAAGGATAAACTGACGATCGGTGATTTAAGTGAAGAGCCTTTTATTATTGGTACAGAGGGCTTTCAAACGAGACGTGACATTTTAGATGCATTTGACAAGGCTGAAAAAAACATTAATATCCAATTTGAAATCGAACGTTTTGAGACGGCTGTGTCTCTCGTTCGTGAAAACTTAGGGATTACCATTCTACCTGAAAATTATTTAAAAGGCCCTACAGCTAAAACTATTGTACAAAAAGAAATAGACTGTCCAAATTTACGACGCAATGTGTATGTGGTGTATTTAAAAAATCGTCATCTTCCTTTGGCTATTCGTCAATTACTTACGGATATAGTGCAATTTTTTGAGCACTAAAAGATCAAGATAAAGCTATTGTATGAAAATAATTCATTATACAAGAATTGTAGTGTTGTGTATGAATTTTCCTTGCAACACCATTTTTTATTCAATAGGGCACCTAAACCTAAAATGGAAAAATACAGATTATCCGACAGTATATATTATACTTAAGGATATATTCTCGCACCCAATTTATTTTTATAAAAAAACAAAATATTCCCGTGAAGAAATTAAAAGAGGGGGAATATATGTTCTTATTATATCATATTATCATTCATGAAGAAAATGTTAACAGCATAAATTGTGAGAAAACGAATTCTTCCATTAAGAATCACTTTCTTTACTCATTTTATCGAGAAGAATACTAAATTTATCGACTAATATTGTGGATTTATCGATACTTTTTAGCGTTTTATCGAGAAACTCTAAGTATGTTCAAAAGACAAAAGATCAGGTCCACAAATAGGTCCTGATCTTTTATGATTTTGTGCTACTAATCCCACGTTTGATCTAGCTTATCACTGTAAAATTTAATAGCCTTACTGTAATCTTTTATCTCTTTATGATTTGTTGTAAGTAGTAAAGTATTCAATATAGTTTCCATCGCCTTTAAATGTTCACCAAGATTATAGAGCGTCATAGCATAAAAAACCTTTAAATGTTCAGCTTCTGGAAACTCGCTTATGGCTTGTTCAAAAATATGTTTCGCCTGTTCATATTGTCCTAATGTACGATAGGTGCTACCTAATCCTAAATAAGCATCTACTAATATTTCGGGTTTTAGCCCTAATTGAATTGCTTTTTCATAGTGAGGGACAGCTTCTTTTTCTTTTCCTAATGAACCATAAGTCCATGCACATTGAAATTGGTAGAATCCATTTTCAGGATCTTCTTTAACTAGAGCTACCATTAATTGATTTGCTTCTTCTAGTCGACCTTTTTTTCTTAATGTGATTATGTGTTGTAATCGCTTATTCATATCATTTATCCTTTGCTTCATTTTTAGTAAAAGTAGTATCAATCTGAGTTTCTAGAATCTAATTATTTAAATAAGAGGCTGATTACCATTCAAAAAAATTTTCATCAATCATTTCCTCGAATGAATCAGCTAATAGCTCGATTTCTCCCGTATCGTTATTACAAATAAAAACTTGTCCTGCCTGATTGATAAAAATTGGATTGCCTGAACCTTCCAAAGAGATTACATAACTGGTATTTAAAATCTTTGCAGGAGAATGATTTTTGAATTGCTCTCGGAATTCAAGCGTTAAATCACCAACCATTTCCTTTTCTAGACTTGAGCCATTGGAAAAACATGAACTGTTAGTCCTGCAAATGCCCGCCAAATGTTTAAATAAAATGCACATAGTCCTTATGAAAACATACATTTAGCTGACTTTGTGCATCTCTTATTTCTTTTTTTGCTCGCTGGATGGCCCTCTAGTGTATGATGATCCTCACGATAAAGGATAGTAGATAATCTTTTCATTACATAAGATAATTGCCCTTCTAGTAATTAATCCACCATTATGGTATAAGGTTTGTCTTAAACTAAGGGGACAGGTTAAATAAATTTCATAAAATACCATAAAAGGATAAAATAAGAATATACATTCTATTTTGATTATATTGTCAATTTTAGGGGAGGGCAAATGAAAGACATGAAACATAGGATTGCTTTACTAGCAGATGTCCATGGGAATGCAAGTGCTTTAAAAGCAGTTATCGAAGATTCGATCAAAGAAGGTGTCACTGAATATTGGTTTTTAGGGGATTTAATCATGCCTGGGCCTGGGGCAAATGATTTATTTGAAATATTAGATAGTATTAAAGTTGCTACTTATGTTAAAGGAAATTGGGAGGACTGCTTCCTTGACGTATTGAATAAAGAGATTGACTTTGATAATGCTTCTGATATCTATGTTTCTAGGTTAGTCCAGTATCAGTGTGAAAATTTGGATGAAAACTATATTAATCTTATTAAGAATTTACCATTACATCTAACAAGACAAGTTAATAATCTATCTATCAGTATTAGCCATAATTTACAAAACAAAAATTATGGAGGGGATTTATGGCCCACTAATAATCAGAAAAATTTTGATCATTTATTTGAGCATGATTACGATATTGCAATTTATGCTCATACCCATCACCAATTGTTACGCTATAGTAGCAAGGATCAATTGATTATTAACCCAGGAACTATAGGACAGCCCTTTTATAAATGGGACAAGTTACATTCTGACCTACGTGCTCAGTATGCAATTCTTGAAATTGATGAGACGGGGATTGCTGAGGTGAGATTTAAAAAAATTTCCTATGATGTAGAAAAGGAATTAAACAACGCTATTAATAATAAACTTCCTTATATTGACTTATATCGAGAAATGCTTGAGACAGGAAAAACTCATACTCATGATATTGAGTTATTACAAAAGCTCAATGATAAATTTAACTATAAAGATGAGATAATTAATTTTTTTGAAAAAAATTACTGGAAATTTAAAGGGATAAAGTGAACTTTTTCAACTAACGACAGATTAATTGTATAAGACATGTACTTATGATCTTCCACAATCGGAGCGATTGTTTAATAAGCGTTGCTGTTCTCTTAAACTCCCATGAAAGAACTTAATCATCTTTCATTTTCTGTGGTGTGGCGCTGGTTTTTGCGCTACATGGATGGCTAACGGGCAGTTTAATGTGATAAATATATACTTAAAATGGATTAATATGGAATAATAATGATGATGTAAGTTCATGAATGATTGTTGTAAAAACCATAATAAAGGAGAAATGTAGCATGGGAGTTTCTGTTTATTACACTTGTATGAGAAACCATAACCTTACCAACAGTGAGGAGCAAGAGATAACGGCCATCATTGATAAATACAATGCGGGTTTTGAAATGAAGGATATTGGAGAAACATTTTGTGTTTATGACTATGATCAGGATGAACCAACAGTGATTTTTGCAGGTTCAACAAAGCTACCCTTTTCAGATGATTTTGAAGATACATTGCATGCGCTGTTTTATTGGTTGACTTGTTTGACGGATATTAGAAGAAGTCTTTCTAATGGGGATTGGCATGTGCATCTAGATGATACGGATGCCATTTGGGATGAGGAAACGGGTTGGCAAATGCCGGAAGATTAGTGCTCATATTCCAAACAAAGTGATGGAAGGTTCTTATTTAAGTGCATGTGCGAGACAACACGAAAATGCGTCAATTATTAACTGAAATAAGAATGGGAGACATTCCGCTCTTTACTGTTTTCTTCATACTGTCTGTTACTGAACTAAAGTAGACTATGTTATACAGATATAGAGAGATATTATAATTAATTTGCGGTAAGTTATGAATAGTTTGATTTATTGAAACTAAGTAGAAGAATATAAAATGGATGTGATTTTTTGCAAATCCCATACGTCTTATTCTATGGAGGGAATATGTTTAAAGACAATTTTAAAATTAGTAATATTCCCGCAGTTTTATGGGGAGAAAAGAGTGAAAAAATTTTTATTGCAGTACATGGAAATATGTCAAATAAAGAAGATACAGTGATTCAAATATTAGCTGAAGAAGCCAATAAAAAAGGTTATCAAGTATTAAGCTTTGATTTACCTGAGCATGGAGAAAGAAAAAATGATAATACTCCTTGTAAAGTACAGTTTTGTGTTAGTGAATTATCTATAATTATGAATTACGCAAAAGAACATTGGAAAGAAGTAAGCGTGTTTGCATGTAGTATGGGAGCTTATTTTAGCCTTTTAGCTTATCAAAACGATGTGTTAAAAAAGGCATTATTTTTATCACCGGTAATTAATATGGAACGAATTATCGAAAATATGATGAAATGGTTTAATGTAACACCAGAGCTTTTGCAAAAAGAAATGACTATAGAAACACCTATTGGTCAAAAGTTATATTGGGATTATTTATGCTATGTAAAAGAAAATCCTATTAATACATGGAATACAAATACATATATTATGTATGGAGCCATGGACGAACTGTGCGAATTTGAAACTATTAACTATTTTACAAAAAAACACAGTTGTGAATTAGAAGTCATGGAAGCAGGTGAACATTACTTTCATACTGAAGAACAGTTGAAAGTATTTGAGCAGTGGTTACACAAGCACATCGATTAAAGTGAATAAAGAATAACTACCTTAAATTTTTATTCCTTCATGATTAGTTGTCGGAATTACTGTATTTAATAAAGTTTCCATAGCATTTGAATGTTCACCGAGATTATAGAGCGCCATAGTATAAAAACCTCTAAATGTTCAGCTGCTAGAAATTCGCTTATTGCTTGTTCAAAAAACGTTTTGCCTGACCATATTGCCCTAATGTACGACAGGTGCTAACCAATCCTAAATAAGCTTCTATTAAGCCCTAATCGAATCGCTTTTTCATATTGGGGAGCAGCTTCTTTTTCTTTTCCTAAGGAATCATAAGTCCATGCACATTGATATTGATAGTATCCATTTTCAGGATCTTCTTTAACTAGTGCTACCATTAGTTCATTTGCTTCTTCTAGTCGGCTTTTTCTCTTAAAGTTTACTAAAAACGTATGTAAGGCTATAATTTATTATTGCATAATTAGGGAATAAGTGCTTATTTTAAAAATTCTATTTTGACTATAAATATTACATAGAAAATATTAATCGAGGTGAGTCAGAATGCTAGAACGTTCTATGGAGAAAACGCGGGAATGTAAAAAAGAAAGGGTGTGATAGAAAGAAGAGCACTTACGATCGCTCTTCT
The DNA here is from genome assembly GCF_054062295.1 of Lysinibacillus sp. TE18511. Classification (NCBI taxonomy): domain Bacteria; kingdom Bacillati; phylum Bacillota; class Bacilli; order Caryophanales; family Bacillaceae; genus Lysinibacillus; species Lysinibacillus sp. TE18511. The sequence continues at coordinate 136,057 of NZ_JBSSFD010000004.1, read as the reverse complement.
ATATAAAAAAGAAAAGAGGACTATTATTATGAATAATTATCAAAGCTTCTTTAGTGAAGGATTTGATTTAAAATATTGTGTGAAGGGGCAAGGTCAGCCGATATTGGTAATTGGCAGCAGTGTGTATTACCCACGCTTGTTCTCGGAAAACTTATATAAACATTTTCAATTTATTTTCTTAGATCATCGAGGTTTTGTGAAGCCTCCTCGTTCTTTAAAGCAGGAAGATTATACTTTGGATAAAATTGTAGAGGATATCGAAACAGCAAGACAATTGCTTCAGCTTAAGGATTTTATCATTTTAGGACATTCCGGACATGCATTTATGGCCATGGAGTATGCTAAAAAATATCCTCAGTATGTTCAAAAGGTTATTTTATTAAATTCTGCACCAACAAACAGTCAAGACAGACAAAATCAAAGTTTTTCCTTTTATACTGAGACGGCCAGTGCTGAACGAAAAAAGCAATTTGAGCATGATATTGCTTTCTTAGAAAATGATATACACAATGATCCGGAAAGACGCTTTGTGCATATGTGTATCCGGATGGGAGCCCATAGCTTTTATGATTATACGTTCAACGCTGCTTCTATGTGGGATGGTGTATATACCAATATGGAAGTTATTGATTACCTCTGGGGGATAGCATTTGCTGAACGAAATCTAATCCAATCAATGGCTCATTTCGATAAACCTATTTTTTTAGGATTAGGTCGGTATGATTATTTAGTAGCTCCTGTTTCACTCTGGGATTCAATAGATAATTCCTATGAAAATGTGAAGAAAGTCATTTTTGAAAAAAGTGGCCATAATCCAATGTTTGAAGAACCAGATACTTTTGATCGAGAATTAATTGATTGGATGAATGAATCGTAGTTATGCTTTATAGGTGATCATTGTTCATCAGAATGTCAAGTAACATTTATGTTTGTTGTACAAATAGATAAGGTGACGCTTTAGGCAGGCACCCTAAAAATAAAATCGCTAGAGAAGTAATATAATTCTCTAGCGATTTTCCATTTAAAGTTAATGACCCAATTCCTTAAGACGAGCACATTTGTTAATATCTCTTAGTTACAAGCAATTCCGTCTCCGTTTCCATCCAAACGATGGTATCCGAAGCCAGCAGCCTTTGATTCTTTCATAAATTTAGTTGCTTCAGAAGCGTTACTAAAATCGGAACAATCCTTATCATCTTTAAAATTGTAAATAGGAGTAGACGAGGCATTGGCTTTTTCATTTTGTTTAGATTCGTCTTCTTGTACCTTTCTTTTAGCAAGATCTTCCTGTGTTTCTTCATGAACTTTCTTCATATCTTCTTCCAATTCTTTTAAGTACTTTTCACCTTCAATTTCTCTTTGTTTTTCTTCTAACTCTGTTTTCTTCATTTCAGCAATATGTCGTTCGTAGACACAGGGGCCAATAAACCAAATGGCTAATAAAATTAATATTATAAGTAAAAGGATTCCTTTGGCATATGTTTTTTCTTTTTTCTTTCTATAATAGCACCATACTACTGTGAGAATGATTGTAATAAATAATAAGAGATTCCAAATTGAACCTACAATACATTCTAATACAAGCATAAGCATGTATAGGCACACGAGTATAAGCAATAATTTTAGTACATATATAAAATCCTTGTCTTTCATTTGTTCCCCCGTAAATTCTAAAATCAATTAGCACCAATTCATTTTATTTGTAAACATCTGATAAGTAAATTAGAAATTTATTCCAAGTAAAATAAGGCTTCAATTTGAAACATCTTTCCCACGGCCAATCATATTAGAGGCTGGTGTATCAACCTAAATAGGATGAATTTCCCGTGAGTGCTTCCCATAAAAGAGCGACAGTCAGTGATGCACCGTGGTCGTTGGAGTCAGACTAACGGAAGGGCTCAAGGCAAGATATTGCAGTGACTGTTAAATGGGCAGTGGGGTAAGAGAGTTACCGGATAAATGTTATAATATGGACAAAATAAATATTCTTCTAGAATGCGAGCTACTATATTGTATTTAGAAGTAGCAATAAAATCTTCGAAAGTCTTAGCAAATACGTATTTAAAACAAAAAATCTATAGTAATCTTCTAGGAGGTAACATATTGCAACAGCTCTTTAGTGATATGATTAAGCAGGATATTAAGCCGTTCCTTTCTAAATGTGGCTTCGCAAAGAAGAGTTTGAATTTCTATAAGAAAACAGAAAGCCTCATCTACATGTTCAATTTCCAAAAATCTTCTGGTAATTCAGCGGACAACATAATGTTTTATGTTAACTGCAGTATTTATGCAGCAGAGTTGGCACAGATACAATCGAGAGAGATTGTGACAGCACCTAAAGAAGCAGAGTGTCACTTCAGAGCAAGAATTGGGGAAATTGTTGAGTCTGTTCCAAATCGATTTTCAATCACTCTTGATACCAATATGGATGATTTAAGAAAAACGCTGCTAAGTGGATTAGAGGAGGCTATTCATTTCTTTGATACTATGACTAGTACCAGATCCATTGTTGATTATTACACTTCAGGTCCATTTTTACATTTGGGCGAAGAGAACTTTCATTTATTATTACAATCCAATGATGTAGCAGCGGCTAAAAATTATTTCAAGGCATTGCAGGAAAAGTACGGAACGGAAAAGCGATGGCCTATTTTCGAAAATAAATACAATGCAATCTTCAATAAATACGGAGTGGAATTGGATAAGTGATGAGTCAGCGTAGAAAACGTAAGTGAGAAATGATGTGGTGGCAAAAAAACTTGATGATACCTAACTCATCAAGTTTTGTACTTTATTGTATAATTCTCCTTATTGACTATTTTGGATAGGAGAAGTTATGAGGATTTTTAAATTAGCCTGTATATGTACATTTATTATACTCTTATCAGGGTGTAATGCATTTTCATCTAAAACAAATGAACCATCTTCAAAAGTAGCGTCAGAAGTTGTAAATAATGAACCAAACGACTTAGATTCCACTTCCCACTCGCTATAATTTAACATTAAATCCCATTTTACTTGTTCAAGTATTCTGCGCCGTTAGCATGAAAAACACTTATATAGTACTTTAAGGAAGTAACTCTACCTTTACCTTAAGTTTTATATTTGCAGGAGGCTCTTCCTCTTGTACAACGTAAGATATGACATAAGTTCCTTCAGGTAATCCATCAAATATCCGCTCAAAACTTTCATTACTTTTTAAAACTCCATTTGTTACATTTGTATCTTTATTTACATTTTGAATTTTGTATAAAAAGCTTTCAGCACCAGTATTTAACAAAGATATTTTAAATGGAACACTACCATCATAAGTAAAATATGATTCACCTTCACCATTATGAGACGATTTCTCTTCATCGATTTCAAGAGGATAAGAACCTCCTATTGGTTCCTCTTCTTTCTCCTTATTGGGTTAATGTGAGTTATAATTTTCATATTACAAGAGCAGATGATTGGGCGGACAGTGTAGATAACCCAATTACTTTAGAGGAATTAATAGAATATTTTAATGGAAAAAGTGATTTTGAATACTCCGAAACATTCTCAACATCTGCCCCTGTTTGTCTGTTCATTGGTGGAGATTTTTTTATATGGACATACGGAAATATAAAAGTTCCTTTTTTATATAACAACGGACAGATTACCGTTTCGCATGCTAAAGATAAAATTATTGAAAAAATGAAAGAAATAGCATCAGAAATAGATGCAATGGTACAAGGTGATGATGGAGAACTGTATTAAACAATTACAAATGATGGGGGCGATTACGAAATTAAGGTAATTGCTTTTTTCTTTTCTGATTATAGGAACAGGATAGTTGAAGTAGGATCCCGAGTAAAATGCTTTGTATATTAATCAAAAATTAGAGATTCCTGGAGGAAATGATGAACTACATACAAACAATTCGTAAGTTAATTGGAAATGAAATGCTAATGACTGTAGGTTGTGGAATTATTATTGAACATGAGAATCAGATTTTACTACAACATCGAAAAGATCGAGATGTTTGGGGCATCCCAGGGGGAGTTATGGAGCCTGGAGAGACGTTTCTTGAAACTGCTGTACGAGAAACATTTGAGGAGACAGGGTTGATAGTTGAACAATTAAAGTTGTTTGGTCTTTATTCAGGTGAAGAAGGATTTTCAGAATACCAGAATGGAGATAAGGTTTTCAGCGTTCAGATTATTTTCCATTCAAGTTGTTTTTCAGGGGAATTAACTCATAACACAGAAGAAAGTCATGAACATCGATTCTTTCCTCGTAGTAACCTACCTCATTTGAATTCGCATCAAGAGCGATTCATAAAGGATTGGGTAAATCAGATGACATTGCCCGTAATAAAATAATCTGACGAATTTTCACCACAATAAAAGACAGAGACAACCAATGTCCTTATTCAACTATAGTTGGCTTAAGTTGAATAAGGACAACTGGAAATAATTACACTTTTGAAAAATATATGGTTCTTCACCAAAACGTGTGGTTGATTTCCGTTCCGACTGGGCGCTTTGTTGCTGTCGCTTCGCTGTCGCTTCGCTTTCGCACAGAGCAAAGCTTCCTGGGGGCGTCCGATGAGCCGCTTCACTCGCGTTGCTCGCTCCAGGGTCTCATCTGTGACGCTGATCCCCAAGGAGTCACCCAGCCTCCACTCCAATCAACTTATTTACATAGTATATGTTTTAACAAATGTCATCCACAGCTTTCGGTGATGAGCCAAATATATACTACATTACAAGTATCGTTAGTTATTGAAATTATAATTTAAAATATTGAATGACTATTTTAAGTGCCGCCTTATCTAATACAGTAGCGATTATTATCCCTGCTGTATATCGAATCAAATCCACTGCAAGAAAACCTTTGCCCAATATCAAAGCCCCGAGCGATGTCCCGCGAATCTGATTAATCCAGTCTTCCTGATACAGCTGGCTAAATTCAATGACGAAGCTAAACAAAAAGCTGAGCACAATGGCAGGGAGGATGTTCTTACGTACTAGCAACAATCGAAATCCGAAATAGACCATCATAGCCCATAGTATGTCCCCTGCGTTCTGCGCAACAAATGACAGAAGCAGATGGCTCCATTTTCTAGAAGCTAGGCCTAATATAATGGTGATCACAATAGCGATCAAATAAGCTATTCGCATGTAACGGTATTGGGGGTTAATAGGTTTTTGCTCTTTAGTCAATTGAATCACTCTTTCGGCGTGTTGATAGTATGTATTAAGTTGGCTCTTCACCATAACATATAGTTAATTTCCATCCCGACTCGGCGCTTTCCAGGGACAAAATGTTTTCTGTGCGAAAGCGAAGCGTCAGCAATAAATATTTTCTGTGCAAAAGCGAAGCGTCAGCAACAAATTGTTTTCTGTGCGAAAGCGAAGCGTCAGCAACAAAATGTTTTCTGTGCGAAAGCAAAGCGTCAGCAACAAAATGTTTTCTGTGCGAAAGCGAAGCGTCAGCAACAAAATGTTTTCTGTGCGAAAGCGAAGCGTCAGCAACAAAATGTTTTCTGTGCGAAAGCGAAGCGTCAGCAACAAATGTTTTCTATGTGAAAGTGAAACGTCAGCGAACAGGATGTTGGTCACGAAGGCATTCTCACAGGACATGATGGTTTTATTTCATTCCAAAAAGGCTGCTTCTAGATTAGAAGAGCCTAGATTGTTACTTTTTTATCCTTATTATCCAGAGATTAATTACGAATGGCTTCTATTTTTTCGCAGTCAATCATCAGTCGCATGGCAGTTGCTCCAATTTCTAGGAAGTGTGCGCTGCAGCTTTGGTTATCAAAATATAGGAAGAATATGTTGATAAAACTACTGCCATTCGATAAGAAAACATCTACTAATGTTCCAGGTTCAACGTATTTTAAATGATTGCAAACGCAACCCTTACAATGATCGTCATTTTTCATTTTTTTTTTTCTAGTTCTTGACTATAATCTTTACTTTTTTGTTTAACATCCTTATGATTGTAATATTTTATTTTATAATGATTATCTTCGACAACTTCATAGTTGTCTTCTTTGCTATGATATTGATCATAATAAAACTTCTCAAATTTATGGTAATTGTTAAAATCCCTTTCCATCCGCTCTAAATATCGATTATCACCCATTTTTTCACCCTTTCTGTATGAAAGTAATGCTAGCGCCAGCCAGATATTATTAATTTATGTTGAAAAACCTAGGTGAATTGGTAATTTGTCTATCATCAAAGGCCCATTACGATTGCGATAAGAGGGGAGAATATTATAAAATTTAGATTCAAGTCGAAAAACGTTTCAAAATCTAAAAACTTGGACGAACAGTTTTTAAGAAAATTATCTATTTAATGATTTTGCATTGTACTCTTCTTTAAGCAATCCGTATATTTCTAAATCCACTACACCTTTACCAGACCAAAACGTTGCTTGCCTTAAAAGTCCTTCTTTTAAAAAGCCATTTTTCAGGAGAACCTTTTTAGATGTTTCATTTAAAGGCATAACCTCAGCCTGTATTCGGTTAATATTAACTTCCTCAAATAAAAATTTTATGAGAATTTTTACAGCTTCAGATGCAATGCCCTTACCCCAATAATCCTCTGCCAAAAAATAACCAATCGTTACCATATTCACTTTTTGATTAAAGTCTATTGCTTCGATCATGCCAACCAACGTATCGCATTGAGGCTTTTGGAAAATGCCCCATTTTACTCTGTGTTTTTTCTGATAATCTCTGTCAAAATGCCCGATCATTTTACTCACAGTTTGTAGGTTATGTTTAGGAATTATCCCACAATATTCAAATACTTTGTCATTATCATAGATTGCAAATACTTCCTGTAAATGTGCATCTTCAATTTTTTTCAGCACTAGATTTTCTGAGCTTAATAATGGGAAAGCTGCAAACACTTTTTCTACATTCATATGATTCTCTCCTTGCTTTTTATCGTAAATAACTGGCAGTAAGAACTCCACTTCAAGTTGATGAAGTTGAATCAAAGCGATTAAACGGGGACAACTGCTACTAAATGCCTGATTGGTTCGGGCAACAGTTTTTTTTGATAATTTGTGTTAATTCGTACATTATATTGTATAAATGATTGAAAATAAATCCTTTTTTGGAAGGAAGATCTTTGAATTAACCAAATTCAAAATCATTCGCCCGTATAAAATAGTCAGATTGTGTTATATTGATTAAAAGTATATAATTTACCTATATTTTCCTGAAAGTGAGTGATTTACGATGATAGTCAGCTCTTTTATTCCATCAAAAAAAATTAAGGTGTGGAAGAACTAAGAATAATAGATTCTTCTGCGCGAAATCGGAGGAATTGACATGTATAGTTATTACGGTCCTTTATGTACAGAACTTTATGATTTGACAAAACCAGTAGGATATTCTATTGGTGGGGATATTGAATATTATCTTGAACGATTAAACGGAACAAAGGGAAGAGTACTTGAAGCGGGAGTTGGCTCTGGACGCTTCTTAATCCCTTTACTCGAAAAGGGATATAATGTTGAGGGGATCGACTACTCGCCTGAAATGTTAGATTTATGCCGAAAACGCTGTAAAGAAAGAGGATTCAAGCCAAATCTATATGAAGGTAACTTGAGCAATTTTTCATTAGACTCGAAATATGAAGTGATTGTAATGCCGACAGGTTCGTTTTGTTTAATAGAGAATTCAAAAGATGCGATGAATGCATTAAAATGTATGTATAATCATTTAATACCTGGAGGACGCTTAATTGTAGACTTGCTTTTACCTACAGACTGGCGAACAGGGGAAATTGCTTCATCCTACTATGAGATTTCGAAAGAGGAAGGAATTGCATTAGAAAGAAAATCCGTTGAAATTAACTGGATCGATCAATATACGCTAACCATTTTAAAATATGAAAAATGGAGAAATGGAAAATTAATTGATACAGAATTACAAAGGTTTCCGATACGTTGGTACGGAATAGTAGAATTCCAGTATATATTAACAAGCATTGGTTTTTCTGATATCTCTTGCTCCGCTGAATATGTTTACAACAAAAAACCTTCAAAAGAACATTCATTACTTACCTTTGAAGCAGTTCGTAAATAAATAAACCTGCTAGATTTTAGCTAAGAAAATAGCTAAATATCTAGCAGGTTTTTAGATTTAATTATAATTCTTTTTTTCTCATACCTTGTCCAATGTTACAGATTCCTGTACCGTTGATCGCTTAATATTAAATTCATTCCAAATTGAGTCCTTTTCATCTAGCAATTCTTTTCCATTCCAAATGATGTCGTAAATGTCACCCTCGTAAGCAATGGCACGGCCAAATGCGAATGAAATAAAATAGTCCTTCCAGGATTGGAAGAAATGGCTTCCGGCATCAGCTGCTCGTGTTATATAGCCCCATGCCTGTTCCTCAGTAATATAACCAACTATGTAGCTCCATCTTGCAACATTTACAGCTCGGTCAAAATCCCAGGCAGCAATGGTGTTCACCTGCTCAAAATCGGATTTCGCGAAGGAAAGCTTCTTCATCATCGCTTCTTGGGCTGATTCATAGCATTCCTGGGATTTTCCCACTTCCTCCTCTATAAAAGACTGGCCAGCTTTTAATGCCATAAGAAGCTGATCAAACCTCGTACGATGTCCTTCCGTAAGCAACCATTCCAGGGTTTCTGCAGCCTCATCCTGATTATGAACGTTCCAATATGAAGAAAGGACCTCCCTCAAAGTTTCATTATCTACATCTATAGGCAGTATCCGTGGCGAATCAGTGCGGTAAAGAGCGAGATTAGCACCGTAGGCAAGCAAATGCTGTTTTTCCTTCGGCAAAGGGTTAGCCTTCTCCATTTCTGCTCGCATGTTTTTATTCTGTTTTTCAATTTTCTTGCTCGATGTGATCAAACCGACGATAAGTAAAATCACAATTGCCACAATAATGCCTACAATAATTAGAAAAATCTTCAAATTGTCACATTCCTCTCCATGTTTTTATTTTGCGCCATTTAAAATGGAATCACTCACTTTTAGTAAAGTATAGTAAAATTATACATTTGCTGTATTAGTTTTACAATGTGACTATTTTATTACTTATTATCATTGGTGAGGATGACAATTGTTGATTGATATAGAGGTGTTTGCACGATGGATTACTAAAGGGAGGGGACATGAAGAGGAAGTTAGTTAACAAAGTCGCTAGTTTTGATTTTTTGCTTGCTATATTTTTACTGTATAAAGAAAAAATATGATTGTCTACAATTCAATGGGGAAGAAGGGTTTTCCATGCATAAAGATATGAAGTATGGTAGCGACTTTAAATATATTCCAACAACTTCAATTTGGAGTGGAGAAGGTGTAGTGGTATTGTCTGATTAATACCAGCATACGATTCAAATTGTTCATATCGTACACTACGTTGAACCTCATAAAAGTGAATTTGTATTGGTGGATGCTGGTATGCCAAAAAGTGCATATAACATTATTTCAATAGCAGATAGTGGTTTGGATCAAATAATCGGCCTCAAGTATTAATTTTGACTCACGGTCACTTCGATCATGTAGGGGCGATAATTGATTTAATTGAATACTGGGGGATGGCGGTTTATACCCATCCTTTAACTGAGGTTTGGCGATTTTCCTTCATGAATGTAAAAAGCTGTAGCAAATAAATTTGCTACAGCGAGAATTGAATCATGCCCTTTGATGGCGCAATATGTTTTATTTTATCATAAAAAACTTTATTACGATGTATTTAGTTTTTTACAAAATTTCAATGTAGTCTGAAATAATTAAAAACCTATTGACAAAAAAATGCAGAATCGTTATAGTCAATTTATTCAACGTTGAATATAAAAAGGTGATTATTATGACAAGGTTATTAGTTCTTGCTATGTTGGGTCTAAAACCAATGACTGGCTATGATATTAAAACAATGCTTGAATTAAATGATGCTGAACGATGGGGTGGTGTACTAATCGGCTCTATCTACAATGCCCTAAAAAAGCTTGAAAAAGATGGCTATATAGAGGTGGCTAGTATTGAATCGACGGGTCATAGGCAAAAAGCAATTTACCAAATTACTGAAAAGGGAAGGGCACATGAGCAAGAATTGATTATCGAGGCTCTTGAAAAATCTTCTGTAGTTTATCCCACAACTTTGTATTCTGGTGTATCATTTGCATTTAAATTGCCAAACGCTCGAGCAGTTGAAGCATTAGAAAAGCAGAAAAAGATTTTAGAACATGAAGAAAAGGCTATCAATGCTGGTTATGAGGCTAAACTGATTGCTATGCAAGGTGAAATGCCAGCGTTAACACAACTAGCATTTGATAATATGCTAGAAATTGTAAAAGTACAATCGAAGTTTGTTAATCAAGCGATAGACATTATGAAAAAAAATAACTCTCTCGAATGAGGGAGTTAAAAAATAGCCATATAGTCAACGTTGAATATACAACATTAACTTATTTCTACAGGCTTTTAGTAAGTTAAAGCCTCGGCTGATTCCCGACGCAATTATGCCGAAGCAAAATTGATAGGAGGAGAGAAAATATGAAAAGGCTAATTAGCGCTAATCAATTAACGAAAAATTATAAGGCAAGGTGTGTCGTTGATCATATAAATGTTGATATTCAAGAAGGTGAAATAGTAGCTTTAATTGGCTCAAATGGTGCTGGGAAAACAACAACCATCAGTATGCTTCTTGGTATTATTCCTCAGGACAGTGGAACAATTGAATACTGGACATCCGATTATAAAAAGGAAATAGGCACCCAACTTCAATCAACACCATTTTTCGAAGGCTATTCCGTAGAAGATAATATGAAATTATTTGCTGCATTTTATGGAATTACATTAACGAACAAGATGATTGATGACAAGCTCGCAGCCTTTGATTTACTGCATGTTAAAAAAACGCCTGCAATCAAACTGTCACTAGGACAGCAAAAACGCTTAGCCATCATCGTGACAAGTTTGCATAATCCAAAGCTAGTCATTTTGGATGAACCTTCTGCAGGTTTAGATCCAAGGGGGCAAAAGGCAATTCAACATATCATTAAGCGCTTAAAAGAAAGTGGCGTTGCCGTGTTATTTTCTTCCCATGATATGTTGGAGGTTATGAATGTGGCTGACAGAATTTTAATCATGCATCACGGAAAAATAATAGCAAATGGTTCACCTGACGATTTAATAGCGCAATACCAAACTCAAAATTTAGAGGATTTATTTTTTGAATTAACAAAGTGAGGAGTGAGAGGATGAAAACTGTTTTTTTATTAAATTTAAAATCCAGCATGAAAGATATGTATTTACTATTTTGGTCAATTTTGATGCCATTCGCGGCGATTATTGCGTTAAGGATATTTTTACCGAACTATTCAGGAGATTATATAGAAGGAATCGTTGCTGTTAGTGTATTTTTTTATTCATTTATGACTACAGCTTTTATAGCGTTATCTCAAAGAAAACGAGGCGTTTATAATTTACTGCACGCAACACCCTTGCCTTTATGGAAATATATCGTCAGTGTTTCGAGTTCATGGTCTGTCATAGCTATTATCCTGTCATATATAGTGCTGTTATTCGCTTTAGTCATCAATCAATTGAAATTTTCCATATATGTTCTTCTCTATATGACACCAATTATTTTAATAGCTTCGTTAAGTTTTGTTTTTTTAAGCTTTTTTATTTCAAGTCTCGTGAAAAATGAAGGACATTTGAGTATGACAGCTAATGTTCTGATGATTCCAATGCTCCTTTGTAGTAATGCATTTTTTACAATGGAAAAGGCGCCAGACTTTATACAATATATTAGTCTAGTAAATCCATTTGAATGGTTTTTAAATGGCATTAAAGCTGCGTTTCTAAATAATTTTAGTTTATGGGGAGAATCTGTACTTCACTTACTAGGATGCCTTGCTTTGACACTTATTATTTCCTTAAAAACATTTAAGTATAGTGATCAATAATTGTAAAAGCAATAAATTAAATGACCAGAACTCAAAGTCTGGTCATGTTGTAATATGCACCAGCATACTCAACAACTAGGTGGTGAAAGTCCACTACAGGCTTTATAGCTCAGGTTACTTCGTTTCGTTTTTTTAAATTTTGTCTACCTGACAGGGGACACTTTAACTTCTTTCAACAGGAGTCTAAACACCCGCTGAAAGAAGTTAAAGCCTCTGGTGGATGTCACGGAATCGGAAAGGAGTTCTTAGGCTAACTGACCTGCATCGGTAAAAACGCCACGTCCTGTGGCATTACCGAAATGACCGACATCGTGTCGGCCCTCGTGCAGGCCTAAGTACAAAGCCGATTCCGGAAGCAATTATGCCGTGGCATAATTGCTATATTCAGGGCTCTTTTGAAAATCAACTTTATCTACAATTTTTTCTGTATCATTTTATTTGTTATATTTCTGAAGGAATACCTTGAGCTTCTCGTAAGTAATTTGGGTATTCAAACTACCTAGTACTCCATCATAAACATGTTCAGCTTTCGGAAGATAATAGATTTCATGAGAAACATTATTCTTTGAAAGTTCCCTGTCCAATATTATAGCTTGTTCTGTTGGGACAAGACTATCGCTCGTTCCTAAAAACATAATGGTAGGTGGTGTGTGTTCACCAATATAATTGACAGGAGAAAGCTTTTGATAACGATCAGGAAATTGTGAAGGTGTGCCTCTTATATACTCTTTCATAACATTTTGCACATAGCCCGGACTAGGGTTATTCTGATAAAACTTTGTCATATCTGACGGTCCATAAAAGTTAATCACGGTATTAATAGGTACTGAAGGTACATCGGTGGACGGTGGTAAAGTTGTGTCACCCATACTATAAGCAGCAAGCATAGCTAGATTTCCACCTGCTGAATCACCCATTAAGTTTATTTTTTCAGGATCAATTTTGTAAGTATCCGCATGTTCTACTACCCATCCTATTGCTGATTTCACATCAGCTACCTCATCTTTCCATCCTGCTTGGGGAGGCATGCGATATTCTATATCAAAAACAGTAAATCCTAATTCACTTAACCATTGATTCCAATAAGGGGCACTCGCTTTACTACCTTCAACCCATCCGCCTCCATGTACCTTTATAACAGCGGGGGTACGTGTGTTTTTAAATTTTTCATTGGCGGGCCACATATCAAGCTTTAACTCTACGCCATCTGTAGTTTTTCCGTATACGATATCTTTTATAAACGTTGATGATATTTCAGTTTTGTTAAAAAAGTGAGAGTAAAGTGAAACTTGAACATTTTCTTTTTTAGCATAGTTCTCCATTTCTATAATTGGCTCTATAATTAAAAATACATTTATTAGCAATAGTGAGGTCGAAATAAATTGAGCGATTTTAGCTTTCTTCCAAGAAGCAAGTATTAATAGCACTATGATAAAAAATGTTAGAATTAATAAAAACCATGGAGTGTACAATGCTAGCGATCCAAGGAAACCAACAACACTAAGAATATTAGTTGTATTAAAAATGGCATATGTGATCATGGCAATAAGAAGTGTTAGTACCATTGAAAAGCCTGTAAGTAGCCACTGAAAAAAACCTTTAGGGCGCCATAAGGTTAACTGTTTTTGTTCCATATTTCAAAATTCCTCCATAAAGAATATATTTTATCTCCGACAGTACATATCCTCCAAAAAAATTTATGAACCAAATACACTCGGATATTAAAGTGCCTTATACAATTCTCTCTTAATATTATATATAGAATCAATTTTTTTATTAGTATAGTTAATCTACAAAAAAGAAATATAGATAAAAAATAATAGATAGTGGATTTACGTATTAGACGCACACATAAATTATTTATGATTGAAAATGTTATAGATTCTTTAAAGTTTATGAGACCAGAACTCGGAATTGAGTCTGGTCATTTCCCTGTAGACAAATGCAACTTTACAATTTGAGAGCGTGGAAATTGTAGAATGGCCTGAAGGGATATAAAAGTTAAAAATAGAATAATTCACTAAAGACATTAGAGAGGGTGATGGGATGAGTGAAACGCTAATAAGAATAGGAACTACTTATATTCCAGTCAGCAATGTAGGACTGTCATGTGAATGGTATGTAAATAATCTGGGAGCAGAATGTAGTTATCAAGATATTGATAAAGCCATTCTTAATTTTGCCAATCAAAGTTTTTTTCTTGTTAGATCAATGAACAATCAAAGCGCCAATTTCATTGATTGCTATGGGGAAGAACATTTTTCACTTACATTTGAGGTGGATGGATTAAGTGCATTAAAAGACTATCCATAAAGATTTTATCGATAAAGGAATTACAGTTGGAGAAGTTGAAAATAGGGGACATGCGGGAAGAAATTTTGTTTTTTATGATGTAGACGGAAATAAATTCGATGTATGGAGTGAGCTGAGTCCTACTTTTAAAGAAAAATTCAAGGAGGAGAAATATGAGTAAACCTATATTGAAAGGAATAGAAGCCATATTTATTCCGATTAAGGATCCTGAATTATCTGCTACATGGTATGAAGAGAAACTGGGATTTACACTTCTATATATAGAAGAAGGCGCGGCAGTTATGAAAATTGATGAAGAATCTCAAACGGTCGTATGTTTAGTAAAAGCAAAAAATCATACCCCGCTAAATTTCCCAGACAATTATTTTGGCGTCGGAAAATACTTCAATTTTATTTCGCAAAATATTGAAGAAACTTATCAATCATTAATTGAAAAGAATGTAAAAGTTAATGAAATAGATGGAGACGGACAGACGAAATTTTTCACCTTTTATGATCCTGATGGAAATCCAGTAGGAGTTTGTCAATAAACTATAAAGCAACTCCATTCCTGAACAGTAAATTTATAGAGGGTCACTTATTATTATAAGTGACCCTTAGTAACGAAGCTTGGAGGTGTAAGACTAAACCATCTTACATTACTAACATATGATACGATGTTATTCTTACATAGTTAATTGCCTGAGAAATATTTTGAAAATAAGTAACTCACTTTAAAGCCATAAAAGTTGCAGGGTTCAATTGTTCAGATTCTATCACGATGGCAGTTAATCCTTTATCTGATTTTGTTTCATGCCATTCGTCCTTCTCCCAAAAAATTGCGTCACCTGTTTGGACTTTAAAATATTGTTCCTGTTCGTTTCTTACATACCCCTCACCATCTAAAATTAAGAGAAGCTGGGGGACTACAGCTTGATGATAGCCTATAATACCGTTTTCTTCTAAATACATACAACCGATACTAGCTGATGCATCGGTGTTGATAATCCGAGACATGATAAATTTTGAGTTAAACTGTGAGATGTTTTTACCATGTACTTTAGAAAATTGATAAAACTTCATTAAATTCCCCCAAAACTTCAATTTATTTTTTTACAGCATGCACGTAATGAATCGTTTCAAAGGCTGTTAAATAATCTTTTCGATTGTCAAAGTAAAGCTCATTAATGTTACTTGGAGATAAATGCTCATAAATAAGTAGTCCTGATTTTTCTAACATCTTTTCCATTTCCTCATAAGTAAAACACGATTTCATTGGTTCACCACTTGCTGCAGCCATTTTTACCATGTTGTCCACTCGATTAGAGAGTCCTTTTTCTTTAAATAAGTTTTCGTCTGCATAATCTATTACTATAGAGCTTCCAGATGGTAAATTGGCAAACAAATGCTCAATCAAGCTTGAAGTTTCCTCTTTCGTTAAATAATAAGAAACACCTAGCAGACTAAAGAAAGTTTTTTTGTTGTCAAAGCCGCTATTTATTAGAGTTTGATGTAAAAACCTTTTTGTGAAGTCCATCGCAACAAAATGTACATTACTAGGAAGTATAAAATGAGCTTCATTTAATCTAGTCTTTTTAAATTGCTGTGTTGCTGGATGATCGATTTCAAAGATTTCCAAAATGTGTCCAAGTTCTGGGTGTCTAAAACTAAAAGTATCTAATCCTGCTCCGAGAATGACATATTGTTGTAAGCCTAGCATTACTTCATTCAGTAAAACTTTTTCACAATATGCTGCACGTGCTAAGGGCGTAGGGGAGAGTTGAATTTGCACAATCCATTTTAATAGTTCTTCCGTATTTCCGTTTAGTTTTTCTGCGATTTCTTTGTTAAAAAACTGTATGCCTTGCACCATATTTGTTTGAATATCATTAAATTCTTTTTCTGTGATTAAATCTTTCGCTAAATAGTCATCAAAAATTTTAGGGGTATCGAATTGGCTATGATAAGCTCTGCTAAAGGCTGAGATTAATGAAGTTAAACTGGATTCACCTTTGTTCATGCAAATACACTCCTTATAAAAAAAATAGGATTCCCCCGGCCAGGAGAATCCTATTATAATAATTTATTCTATAAAAGTAAATTATTGCATAAAATATTTTTTTTGTCAAGTTTTCGGTATTGGGAGCATTGAAATTTGAGTTTCCTCATTCTTAAATTTCCAAAAAAATCTATTCACAAGTTCTACGTAAGTGAAAGTAAATACTAGGGCCACTTAGACTTCAGGGACCCTAGTAATAAGTTTCATAGGTGTAAGGGCTATATTAGTTGAAAGAACCATTTCTTTAAACTAGTCAGATTCAATTCGGATAGCTTGAATGTCTTGGCAATCGACAATAATTGTTGAACCAGGTTCAGTGGTTGGATCTGTGAAAAACGCGCAACAATCTTTTTGATCGAAGTTAATAAATACAACATCTTCAATAATTTGACCCCCCAATAAGAAAAGATCTACATCTGTCTGAACTGGTAATTTCCTTAATTGATTACAAACTTTTTACGCATATTACTATTAACATTTCTATTAATGCTCATGTTCAAACTTCCTTAGTTTATTAAAGAAATAATAGCCTTACACTTGTAATATATGATTGCAAGATGAAGATTGACTGGCAATTTGTCTATGAACAATTAATTAAACAATAAAGGCGTGTAATGACGGAAGTATTAGCAAGGGCATATAAAAAATACCGTAACGGAGGATGCTGTATATCTTCTATTGATTACCTCTTAGTGATCAATATTGATATAGTAGGAAATCATCATTATTTCACATAACCTACTAAATAGTAATTTATTAAAACAGGCGTGTTGATTAGGGAAAAATAGTTTGTTATTAAAGTTTCTTATTATGGAAAATTATGATAAAATTTTATTGTCTGAAAATTATTTAAAGACAATTTTGTTTAGGGGGTATGTATGATGACAAACAAAAATAATGTTAGCGTGATAAATAAAAAGAGGAAAACGTCTAACTAATGATTATATAGCGTTTCCTCAAATTGAAAGGGGAAAATTGTGTGAATCAAGCATTACTTATTATTGATGCTCAACAAGAGTTAATTGACGGTAATCAGGAGGAAAGAGCTGTTTTTAATAAGGAACAGCTTGTTAGGAATATCAATTTAGTCATTGAGAAAGCAAGGGAATCCAATGTTCCGGTTGTGTTTGTAAGGGATCTCGATGTTGCAGAAGGTAAAGATACTGGGTTTGATATTCATAATGGAATTAATGTACCTATAGAAGCAAAGATTTTCGATAAAAAGGCAACAAATTGCTTTCATGGGACAGGGCTTCTAAATCATATACAGTCTCAATCGATTATACATGTTGTTGTGATGGGCTGTTCAACGCAGCACTGTATCGATAGTGCAGTAAGAACCGCGACAATTAATGGTTTAGATGTTACCTTAGTGGGTGATGGGCATTCAACAGTTGACAGTGATGTTTTAAGTGCAGAGCAAATTATCAAGCATCATAACAGAACTCTTCATGGTCATTACAATGTTGACCATTTTTCTGTTGTTAGGAATGCAGAAGAAGACTTATTTCAACCTACACATGATTCGTATCGATAAAAATATCAAAGGGCACTCATATTTGATTACGGGTTCGGCTGATGGGGAGAAAAACACTAAAAGTAATGTGAAAAACAACTTAATTGACACTCATTTTAATAGTAAGTTAGTAGCATAAACGGCAGAAAAAAAGCGCTTAGTAATCTAAGCGTTTTTTTGTGTAATAATTTATTAACCTAATTGAACTAATGTCCCCGTTTGACTGACTAAGGTTATTAAGTATCACCGTAGTATTCTGCAAAATGTAAAAATCCAAATTTCCTTACAAGAAAGTTTTTTAATTCGCCCTGAGTAGCTTTTTCTATTGGAGGATTTGTTAGGGTGTATGCTTTGGCATTTAATTCAGCAAATTTATCTTTATCTATTTCATTATGTTCTTTATCTTCAATAATTCCTGAAGAAATTGCGGCTTTTGGATAACCCATAAAAAATATATGTGTTCTTAATGCCATACTTGGTGTTGAATGCAACAAGATAATTACAACCAAAAAAGAAACAATAATTATAACCTTTTTCTTCAAGTCATCCTCCCCACCAATTGACGTTAATAATCTATAAAATATTTTAACATAAATTTTCCATTACATCGAAAAATTAGGTCTCTTAAAAAAGCTAAACACCTAAGATAAATTATATCTTTTAAATCGAATTTTTTATCAGTAATTCCTAATTGTTGTTCGGACGTTTCCATTGTTCTGTTAGATTTATATGCGAAACAAAAATTGTAATAGGTTCGACGGATTGTGATGGATATTCATACTATTTTATCCAGTTTTGGCACATAGTATATAATTAAAGTAAAAATAAAAAATTTCAAATTAAAAAAGCGCGAGAAATAAACGTTTCTAAAATTGATTTCTCGCGCTTTTTATGTTATCCCAGCCTACTTCAATTTGTATGCTGATTAGCGCATTAAAACTTTACTGTACATTATATTGACTATTGCAAATTACATTCATTGTGTTTAATATATATTAAACACAATGAATATAAAGAGGTGTACGACATGGAAAACACTATATTAAACGATAAGCAGAAGGTATTAATAGAGGATTTTGGAACTTATATAGAATCCTCAGGTGGTGCAAGATCACTTGGCAAGATATGGGGATACTTGTTGATATCAGGTATTCCAAAGTCACTTGATGACATGGTGAACGATTTGCAAATTAGCAAAGGAATGGCATCATTGTCCGTTCGGCAGGGTGTTCAAATCTCTTTATTTCGTAAAGTAGGGATTCCTGGTAGCAAACGAGATTTCTATCAACTGCATTCAGACGCATGGGCATCGACTTTGCATACGAGCATTGCTCAGGGTGTATTGATGGGACAATATTTGAGTAGAGCGAAGGAGTTAGTTCTTGAAGAACAGGCTGTATCAACCATCGATGAGAGTATCGAGTTTTTTGAATTTGTTATTCAACAGACGCAGCAAATTTTAGTTCAGTGGGAAGAGAGAAAGGGTAGTAAGTAGGAGGAATCTTTATGCCAAAAGTTAATGCGAACGGTATCACGATCCATTACGAAATTAAAGGTCAAGGGACGCCCATATTGTTTTTGCATGGGAGTGGAGCATCATGGAAAATGTGGGAGCCTCAATTTGAAGCATTCACTTCACGCTATCAAATGCTTATGCCCGATTATAGAGGACATGGTGAAACGACAAAGGAATTTCCTCATAATAAATACGATCATCATATTATTGTGGAGGATATCAAATGTTTTCTAGATGTACTTGGAATTAGCAAAATTCATGTAGTCGGTGTATCGCAAGGCGGCCAATTGGCTACACTCCTCGCGATAAAATATCCAACATATGTAGATAAGCTTGTAGTCTCTAATAGTTATAGTGAGATGCCCACAATTGCAGCTAACTGGGTACTGACGATATCAAATTTTATATTCAGTCTGCTTCCATACCGTACAATTATAAATCTCATGATGAAATTTTATAAGGACGACGATTATACTCAGCGGATTTTAAGGGAGTCTTTTTCAATTGATAAGAAAATGCTGCTTGCAATGAAAAAAGCACCATTTCCAACCCATACTGATCAATTGCATCGAATAACGTCGCCTACGCTTGTAATGGGTGGTGAAGGAAAAGTTATGACAGGCGTTGATGAAGGGAAAGGATCCCGAACTATTTTTAACCATATTCAACATGCACAACTAGCATTATTCAAAAATGCATTCGATCCATTAAGTACGATGCGCCGAGATATATTTAACGAGATGATTATTGACTTTCTAGAGGATAAACCTTTGAAGCAATATAAGGATGTAGATATTTTCAGTAAATAAAATGGAGATAAAAGGCGGGATAGTATGACCATTTATATCGCACTACTTAGAGGCATTAATGTAGGCGGACACAATAAAATAATCATGGCCGAATTAAGAAGTTCCCTTGAGCAACTAGGATTACAAAATGTGAAGACATATATCCAAAGTGGAAACATCCTTTTTGAATCAAATGAATATGAGGACATTTTGCAAAAGAAAATTCACGATAAAATTAAAGAAGATTTTGGGATATCTAGTGTTGTTGTCATTAGGACAGCAGAAGAATTACAGCAAATTGTTCGTCAATATCCATTTTCAAAGGAAGAGGTTTCAGAAGCGAGTAATTCCTCTAAAGGGGAATGTCTGCATGTTGCTTTGTTACCTGCAGCTCCAACTAAGGTCGATAGTGACAAGTTCTTAACTTTTACAAATGAAAGAGAACTGGGTGTCATAAATGGAAGAGATGTGTATCTTTTATTCTATGACAGCATTCGAAATTCCAAACTTATTAATAATCTAAAAAAGCTTGAGGTTCCAGCAACTGTCCGTAATTGGAAAACGCTCATGAAACTTTCTAATATGGTCGAAGAACTCAAACAATCTAAATAAAGTGATCGACAGTAAATAATTTCATGATCTGTTCAGAATCTGTTGTGAATGATGTGGAAACCTATCAATGTCATGGTGAACAAATGAACACGCATTAACCCAAAAGCCCGGTCAATCACCAATTTTTGTGTGCCTGGCATTTTTTCGTTTTGATAAATTGGGCATTATAAGGTTGTATCTGGTAGCTAAGCAGAGCGGCTTATTAAGATGACCTGTATCTTAATAAGATAAACTTATGTGATTCTAGAAATATTCATCACTTTTCTTTATGTTATATATTTGATAACGTAAAAGAAAGGAGGCGGAAAGATGAAAATTTTTGATGCACACTTTCACATTATTGATTTTGATTTTCCTATTACTGAAAATCAAGGATATGTACCACCGAGTTATGTTGTAGAAGATTACCAAAAAGACACAGCGACTTATACTATTGGAGGGGGTGCTATTGTATCTGGTTCTTTCCAAGGTTTTGACCAAAATTATTTAGTGAATGCTTTAGAGAAAATGGGTTCGGCATTTTGTGGTGTTACGCAACTACCATTTTCGGTGACCGATGATGAGATTATTGATTTACATAAAAAAGGAGTACGCGCACTACGATTCAATGTGAAGCGTGGGGGCTCCGAAGATTTATCGAAGCTCGATTACTTTGCGAGACGAGTTCATGATTTAGCTGGTTGGCATAGTGAACTCTATATAGACGCAAAAGACTTGCCTGACATTGCCCCAACGATTGAAAAATTACCAGCTATTTCGATTGATCATTTAGGGCTCTCCGAGGAAGGCTTACCTCATTTGTTGAAGCTCGTAGAAAAAGGTGTACGAGTAAAGGCGACAGGTTTTGGTCGTGTGGAACTTGATGTAGAAAATGCTTTGAAATCCATTTGTGCTACCAATCCTGAAGCGTTAATCTTCGGTACAGACTTGCCATCCACACGAGCAAAAAGACCTTTTGCTTATGCAGATGTTGAACTGATTCAAGAATTGTTTGATGCAATGGCTGCGGAAAAAATTCTTTATCAAAACGCGATGAATTTTTATTTCAAGTAATTAAGATAGATGAAACAAATGAAATCGTAGAAATTGCTAACTGCCTTTCACATGATTGTGGAGGGTTTTTATTATGCGTTATGAGAGTAATCGAGAAGGGAAACAGTACGTCATCTCTATACAAAATGTTTTAAACTCTCCGAACAAATTCAGAAGAGAAAATAACAAAATGGTATGATTTCAATAAAAATGGCTTCTACGAAAAATAATATACTTGCCTGGCTGGCTGATGTTCAGTTGGGCTCTTTGCTTTTTATAAAAAATGGCTCTTATATTCTGCATTTAGAAAAATAGTTGTTGGGGGTTAAGAAATGATAGGAACCTGTTTGTAAATTTTTTGATGGGCAATTTAGTCACTTAACCATATAATGTGTAAGAGGCGTTTAAAAATAGTCTTAGTCCGTAGTTCTAAGATTACGCAATTGATTCTTAAAGTGTAGGAGTGTTATTTTGAAATGTTTATAGTGGCAATAGTGATTACTTTAATTTTCGGCAGTATTTCTTATATGCTGTTGAAGCATCCTGAGGGTGCAATACAGATGAGTTCCTTTTCAGATAAATTCAAAAAGAAACCATTTTTAAAGACGTACATAAAGTTTATGGGTTGGTGGTTTTTATTACTTGTGATAGCAGCGTG
The DNA here is from genome assembly GCF_054062295.1 of Lysinibacillus sp. TE18511. NCBI lineage: Bacteria > Bacillati > Bacillota > Bacilli > Caryophanales > Bacillaceae > Lysinibacillus > Lysinibacillus sp. TE18511. Next base: position 113,641 of record NZ_JBSSFD010000004.1, on the reverse strand, counting down.
GATTGTTGCAATCATCTCCTTATTCGAATAGCTTCGTACATACGCTACAGCTTAGCATTGGTTATGCCCTTCTATGGCTGGTTCGTCATAGGAGGGCATAACTATAGAAAAAACACAATTAAATGTATAGTTATTTTTTATTATCAAACTCATATTGGAATACACACATGCGATAGGCGTCTCGATATTTGCCTTCCGTAAAAAATTCTTCTTGAAGTTCTCCCTCGATATGAAATCCTGCTTTTTTGTAAACGTAAATAGCTTTTTCGTTTTCCTTATCAACAATTAAATATAATTTGTGTAGGTTTAAAATATGAAAGGCGTATTTCATTGCCAAAGTAGTAGCAGTATAGGCATATCCTTTTCCTTGGCAATTAGGATCAATAATAATTTGAAATTCTGCATTGCGGTGGATCAGGTCAATTTCAACTAATTCCACTAATCCAAGAATTTCATTTTCTTTTTCAAGTATAAAACGTCTTTCACTTTGTTTGTGGATATGCTTTTCAAATAGGTCTTGGAGTTCTACAAAAGATTCATACGGTTCTTCAAACCAATAGGACATGATTCTAGAATCATTATTTAATTTATGAACATACTTTAAATCTTCTCTTTCTAACGGTCTTAACTTAATACTTTCTCCCATAATCAATGATCCTCCTAAAATTATAAAGTTGTATGTTTTACATACAATCAATTATGTCCGTTTCACACTTTAAGCTATATGGTAACTATATAGTCAAGGGGCAAAAAAATTACAAGTGTTAATTTTTTTTAGCATATCATTTTGGTTTCTTATGTGTAAAGATTTAGAATACATAGTAAATAACAATAAAAGTATAGGGGGTATTTATGAAGACATTCATATATATGGTTCGACACGGTGATTCGCCAAAATATGGGGACGAAAGAACAAGAGAATTAACTGAAAAAGGAAGATTAGACGCTCATCTAATAACTGACATATTACAAGAAGAGGGGATTGACACTGTGATCTCAAGCCCGTATCGTCGTTCAATCCTAACTGTTCAGAAAGTAGCTGAGCAAATTGAAAAAGAAGTAATTGTCTTTGAAGACCTAAAAGAGAGAATCTTTAATGCTGAAGACACGCGGATGTCTGACAAGGAATTATTTCCTTTAATACAAAAGTCATTTTTAGATTCAAACTTTGCTTTAAAGGGAGGAGAGTCCAATGCTGATTGCCAGAAACGAGCTATAACAGTTTTGAAAGATATATTAAACATATATCAAGGACAGAGAGTAGTGATTGGCACGCATGGGGCTGTTATGACTTTGATGATGGGGTATTATGACAGTAAGTACGATTTGAACTTTTTACTTCAAACAACAAAACCGGACATATACAGAATGGAATTCGATGGGCAAGAATTGGTGGAGGTCAAAAGATTGTGGGAAATTTCTTAGTTTTACATACATAAGTCAGTGTAGTAGTGGAATTTGAATTAATGGCCCTTTATGGTGCAATTTATGCGAAAAGAAGGTAGATTAATGTTATGTTTTTAGGATTTGAATGGTTACCTAAAAAATGGGGAAAAAGAAAAGTATCAGAAGAGTTTCATCAAGCAAAATTTACTGAAGAAGGTAAAGGGATTACGATTATTACGTATGCTATAGATTTATATGTACTATCTATTCCTTTAGTCGTAAAAAAATATAATTCACTTTAACAAAACGCTTAGCAAGAGGCTTTACATTGAAGGACTTACAGCATGGTAACATAAAGACTAATCGTTTGATAAAGACATATATTACGTATCGTCTAAACAAAAGACTAGGTACTCATTAATATGAGTACCTAGTCTTTTTAAGTGTCACCCAACAGGAAGCTCTACTTTAAATCCTGGTTGATTTTTAGCGTGGTTTGGATTTATGAATACAGAACGGTCATTCTTTAGTACAATAACTTCAAAGAATGGTTTGAATCTTTCTTCAGAAATTCCGAAAGCGTTTAAGAATTTGCCGAATAATTGTTGTTCTTCAATTTCAGCTTCGCCATCAGCAAATGAAGAATCAATAATATTAACTAAAATACACATTTTTTGAGCATCCGTTAAGACTGGTGAAGCTTCACTTAAAAATTGTTCTACAGAATTAGTTCGCACATATTTTATAGCTTTGTCCATTAAATCACCATTATTACCACCGATATATACAGAGTTACCTTTTTTCGCCCCACCGATAACTGCTAATAATTGACCTAACTCCTCGTTATCGTATTCTCCATCTGCACCCATCATATAAAGTAAAGATGTTGCGAATGCGAAGTGAGGGTTCATACCTTGTTCGTTGTGTTCTTTGTCACCTTTAAACATATCAAATAATCCCATAATAAAAGCCTCCTATGATTTTAAAGAAATTTATAAAAAATTACATCGTTTTATACAAAAATGTAATAGTTTATCATTTTTTTAGGTGTGTTTATTAACCATTTTTATACATCCTAATTAATTAAAAGGCTCTGATTTCCGCTCCGGGCTACTCGCTTTCCTGCGGGCGAGCGTCGAGCCGCTTCCTCCGCTGCGCTCCGTGCAGGGTCTCGTCTGTCTCGCTTTCCCGCGGGAGTCGAGTAGCCCTGCGCTACAATCAGTTAAAAATGGATTATATTAGCAAAATAGCAACGAAAAATCCTTTTATCGCTTAATAATAATCCTTTTTTTTCCTAATCAACACGCCTGTCATTTTATAATAGTATTTTTATGTACTAAAATAACCCCTTAAATCTTACAAAATACGATCCCATTAGTATGAACTTGCTTATTAGAACGTGAAAGAATTCCGATTGGTAATAACCAAGTAATTATTCCAAGTACAGGGCGTCCAAGATTAAGCAAACCGAACATATTCATTTTCCCTTTATATATTAAAGAACGAAAAGAATTGGAAAAGGTTTCTGCATCACTATTGCTAAATAACGTTGTTAGTATTCAATATTATTTAGTTTTGTAGGTATCAAATAAAAAAAATGTAAAAGCGGCTGGGACATAAGTACATTTTAAAAGCAAAATTCAAAAAAATCACATCAGAAAAGCGCGAGAAATCAACGTTTCTAAAATTGATTTCTCGCGCCTTTTTAGTTGGTAGTCAAACAGTTAGTAATAGTTTCGCGGTATGCGAGAGGTTAGAAAGCTTGTTATAGATAATCTCCAATTAGTACATTACTTATCTAGCTTATCAGCTATACGTTTTAGAATTTCAGTTTGTTCATTTTGTATGTTAATAATTTTAAATACAAACCAAACTATAAATACTAATGGTGCAAGATAGAAAAGTAATAGAAATAAAATAGGTATAAAACCGAGTAATAGTTCCATAATTGTATAAAAACCTCCTTATTGGATTATTATACCTTAATATTTGTGGTTTAGATGTTAACTTTAGACTGGTGGTTGATTATTTCTAGTATTTGTGGATTTTGTGAATAAGTCTGTGAATAAGTTCAGAATATTGTGATTACAGAGGGCGCAATGGAGTAGAAGCATCGTAAGAGTAGAAAAAATAAAGGCTATATTGTAAAGCTGAATATGCTCCAGACTCTCAATATTACTGCACAATATGAGAATTTTAAAGAGTATTCATATTTAAAAAAATGTAAAAAAAAGCGCCAATTAACTGGCACTTAAGATTTTCCTTTAATATCGTTTTCTTTTGTTTCAAAGCATAGATTTACTGTTCTTCTAGTTGAACGTGTTCTATGTTGGGTGAAAACTGGTACTTTAAATATTTCACCTAGAAGTAAAGAAATAGATTCGTTATTTTCTAGATCAATAAATAACTCTCCTTCAAGAACCATAAATAATTCATCTGTATCATGTTCATACCAATGATACTCACCGTCTATAACGGCTATTCTTACAACATGATCATTTACTTCAGAGACTATAAAATTTGTATACTCTGAGATATCAGAAACTGTTTGCAGTAGATTCTTTTTTCAAGTATTGGATTCATTTAATTAACTAACTAATACCAATAATGTCTATTATTGGTATTTTGCAAGGTAAGTATTAGTAGATCAAATTTAGAAAAATGGTTTGAATGGTAGATAGGTGAAGTTATGTTATGGAAAAACAATCTACTTTTTTTAGATTTTGACATTCTTAATTTCTATTGATAAAATATTATCTTTATTAGTATATAGTACCAATAAATTATCTTTTCTAAAATAAAGTTGAGGGGGAGAATAATGAAAAAATTATTTATTGTGTTCCTAGCAGCATTTGTATTTGCGGTAGTAAATCCAACAAAATCAGAAGCGAAAGTGATGTATGATGGAGCAGAGATTGTCAAAGGGCAAACAGGGAAAATGACGTTTTCAAAAGATGTGAAAGTGTACAAGAAAAACGACAATGGACAGTTTGAATCGATGTTAGTCAAAAAGGGAAACTACTTCCGCGTATATAATATCGAAAAATACAATGGGCAAACGTATTATTGGATGAGCTCTGGTTATCGTGTACAAGCAACGGATTTAACAGTATTTACGGCGATTCCTTTTGAACAGCGTGTACAATTTTATGATAATCCTGCATATATGTGGATCAATAGAGACAAACCGTTTTACTCATTTTATATTGAACATGACAGTTTAGGGACGCATGCACATTCCTATTACACGTATTTAAACTTATGGGGAAATTTCAAAATTGAACAAGGAGAGCTTGTCAATACTTATGATCTTAGTTTTGTAGGTGGCGGTATTGAAAGAAAAAAAATTGATCCAACAGACATTCAAATAATAGAACCTCAACCTGTTAATAAGGATACATTATTTATTGTAACAAAGGATACAGTGCAGCATATAAAACCATATTTAATTAACAATAATGATTATTATCAAAGAATTGCTGGTCAATTGAAAGCAGGAACTGTTCTAAAAAGTGAAGGCTTTAAAATTGGCAACTATTACGCAGTGAATTTAACTGAATCACAACCAGAATTTTACACCAGAACATTTTTCATACCTCAAAGCTATGTAATTGAAAAAGCTACTTTAGAGAATTAAGGTGCCAATAGTATAGAAGGTTTATTAAAAGAGCTAAGAAAAGATTTTTATGATAAAAAACGTCTTTTAGCTAAGAAAAACATCGAGGTTGTGAAGTGGGTTAAAGTTGATGAATATTTCAGTGATGTAGTTATTAAAACTGCTGGAGAAGATGAAGTGTTACGTTTTGCAAAGTAAGCTCTAAAAACGAATGGAGAAGAATTAATTAGTGAATATCTTTATAAATGAAAACCAGGTACTTAAATGAGTACCTGGTTCAGTTTGTAGACAATTTTAAATTTCTTTGAGTTTGTCTACGACATTCTCATAATAAAATCAATCATGCTCGTAATATCATCTGATATAACTAATAAAAACACTAAGACACTAGTGACGATTGCATATTTTTTTGCTTTTGTATCAGCCTTATTGAAGGTAACAATAATTGTCTGCAAGCTAAAAAAAACAACTAATGACCATAAGAGTGGTTCAATGATTAAACCAAATAAACCTTCTATTGTCACTAAAATAACCTTCTTTCGTTAGTTAAGGTAATTAAAATGAAGAATCAACCCAGTAAGTGTCATCCTTTACTCTTAAATATACATAATCTGTGAAGATATTTCCATCTTTTTCATATATTACCTGTTCTTTTATTCCACCATATGCTGAATAATCTAATGTTTCCGTGTCACGAAATACACCTTGATTCTAGAAAATTCCATTCATAAGCATCTTCAGTTGTCTGGTGAACTATAGAGATTTGTCATAACCCCTATTACGCAACTATATCCTGAACCGTTACTCCAACTCCCTCCAAGTGGTACTACTAGACAAAGGTGTTATTAAATCAGTATCACTATTGATTGGCGGTTCAATTACATTGCCTTCCTCATCATAAAAAGTAGCTTTACTGAAATCAACTCCAGTTACTGAACCATCTGAATATGTCGTGATATGAGAATAGGGAGTTGGATGTTCTGTATCCAAACTTCGTTTAATAGGGTTGATCATCTCTTTCTCTTCCTTTTCAAAGAAAGCGTTTTGTTCTACAAAACCTTGATTACTAAGAGAATCTATGTGATAAGGGTAGATAGGGACGGACCTATAATACATGAGGAAGAGTCGTATTCAATCGAGACAAAAGAAGCCATGAATAGCTTTATATGAAAAAACCCCCACCCATTATGAACTGCCACCCCCAATCGTTAGACCAAAAATCTAACGATTGGGGTGTTTTTATTTTGAGTGACTTGTGATAAGCTACCGCAATTGTCTGTGAAGAATGATATGCTATTTAACTTCTATTTCAAATACTGTGGCATCATCGAATGAAATAACAGGCTTTTAATGAATTTCGATTTTTCCACCTCCCATTATACCTAAGTGTTGAACATCTTGAACTTTCTTACCACTGGCAACGGCTCCTATACTGTTATCTAAAGCATATGATTACTAAGTTTAGGTTTAGCTGGATGCGGAGAAACAGAAACAGACACTACACAACTCGTACAAGCAGATGCTGAAAAGAACAAGGAACCGAAAAATGCTACCGAGCATTGTAAAAGGGAAGCTAGGACATAAAAAACCTCATCGATGTGATAAGTGCGAATACTGTCGGCTACAAAGAAGTTAGAAAGTACATTCGAAATTGAGTATTTACTAGATTAGGTGGTGCAATTGGATGAATGATGTACAGACCAGAGATTTATTTCCAGCTTGGATTTTCAGAAATGCGGAGGGTAATGATAAGATCAGTCGCTTGTTGCTGGAATGTAAGACTAAACTTGTCATTTCTTGCGCTTACCCGGGAAATTATTTCTTATTTCCTGACCTGAGAAACCACTTTCCATATAGCTTTTGGTAAAGCAGATGCTATACAGCAACTTACTGGATGCGTTGGAGGTATGACGCATGAATACAGTACGCAAGGAAGTTAAAAAACGTAGAGCAAGGCTAATCAATCAGCAGGACCACATAGCTTTCCTTGAGTGCCGAGGATGCCCGAAACGAAAAGCTTATGATCCAACCAAGAAATGTAGAAGATGCAAGACTTATAGGCAACTACGGAGCGTCGGGACTTGTGCAGATTAGTTGTTTGCGTAGGTGGGGTAAGTGATGGTTTGAAAGATTTTGTTCAGTAAAAAAGATGGAATTTCTAATCTATGTATACTACTTATTTAGCTTGTTGGATATATTTCTTAGAATTTCGTTTTGTTCCTCCTGCAAGCTGTTTTGTTTCTCATGTAAGTTGTTTTGTTCTTCCTGCAAGTTAATGAATTTAATCAAAAACCAAATTAAAAATATAAAAAATAATATTACAAGCATTATTCTAATAAAACCCCTTTTTGTGTGATTATACCATAATTATAAAGTGATTGAGAAAGAAGGAAAATGACAAACGTGTCAGAAAGTTATTGTGCAGAAAGTGCGATTAGATGAATCAATATGAAGAATATCCTGAGTGCGGAAATAAACAATTGATTATTGAAGTTGAAGAAGTTTCTAGACCTAGATACTCAGCTAAGACAGGGAAGTTAATAAGTAAGGGTCATTGTTTTCATACGAATTGTTGTCAATATACTGTCGTTGTGGTTGGTTTAGTGAGCCGACAAAATATCATGAGAGTCTTTCAGAAATAATAACAAATAGACCTTAATAGGAAATACTGAACACTTTTTCTAATGTTCAGCAAGTGAAAACAAAAAACCGGCAAAAAAAGGTTGCCGGTTTAGGATCAATCAACTTAATTTGTATTGTTTTCGTAACCATTATTTGCATTACTACCAGAAGCTTGGTATTTGTTAGCTTCTGCTTGTTGGATTTGTTGTCTGACTTGGTTAACATCAGTCTCAGTCCCGAATTCTTCGTTCATTGAGTTCATTGCATTCGGAGTTGCAAATCGACCAGAAGCTTGATTTTTGTTAGCTTCTGCTTGTTGGATTTGTTGTTTGATTTGGTTAACGTATTGGTTGTTGTTATTATTTGGCATGGATTTCACCTCCCGAATTTAGTCTGTTCAGAAGATGTTTTATTATCCGTAGATTTTTTTTGATTTGAAAAAAACAAACTATATTTAATAACCAAAAATCCCTAGATATTCACAGAATAAAATATGGCCATGTTGCTCACGATAAGCTGAATATTTTCTAAAGGGGATGGATTGAATGTTCAATCGTTTATCAGCACATAATGGCGTATTTAGATTACCACCAATACAGCGGAAAAACGACACAGAGTTAGATATTGCTATTGCTGATCTTGAAGCAAGAGGGTTTCGTTTAGTAAGGCGTGGTACTCAAAACGAACGATTAAAAATGCTTAATCGATATAAATGTGATACAACATGCAATAAAGTCTGGGCTGTTATGGAAAAACTTATGTTTTGAACGTTTGAGAAAAGTTAGTTAAAAAATAAAAAAGCAACAGCGGAGGAAGAAGTTGTTGCTTTTAATCAAGAGAAAACTTCATGACAATATTAATTTTGTACACAGTTTGTTTATAAAAGCCGCAGCGTCATCACACGCTACAGCATGAAGATTAACTGAACAAAATGTGGAAAATAACAATAGTGGAGGGATAGCAAAATGCAATTACAGTTTAGGAGCGATGTAAAAGCAGCTATACCGAAACTAATGTATGTAAAGGGATTTTAAAACATTACAACTATACATATGTGTAGAAGGATGACATAAAAGAGCAATTAATAAAAAGAAATGGCTAAAATAATATTACTACTGACAGTCCTATAAATTGTTTAAATTTCTTAACCTCATGGATAAACTAATAAAAATTTTAACTGAGGTGATAGGGTTGGCCATTTCCAATATGTACGAGGAGAAAAATCATAAACACGAAAACCGTTTTCAGTATAGAGAACGTAATATGTGGACGGGCTTATTATTTGGTTTTGGCGTAGTAGCATTTATAGACGAGGTAATTTTTCATCAATTATTACATTGGCACCATTTCTATGATAAATCCACTGCTAATATTGGACTAGTCTCAGATGGATTATTTCATGCATTTAGCTTTTTTGCCACGATTGGCTCTTCTTTTTTACTTGCTGATCTTCATCGAAAACATGGATTTTGGTTAAAAAGATGGCTTGGAGGTATTTTTCTTGGGGCAGGAGCGTTTCAACTATACGATGGTATCATTCAACACAAGTTCATGAGGTTACATCAAATCCGTTACAACGTCGATATTTTTCCCTATGATTTAGTTTGGAACGTTTTAGCAGCAATTTTAATTGTTATTGGTATTGTTTTACTAATACAAACTAATCAACAAAAGCGTTAGGAGGATTCAACCTTGCATTCACATGAAACTCACACCCAAAATATCTCCATTATCGTACAGCTGATATTAGTTTTGCCATTTTTGATTTCTTTTATCTCTTATATCGTTGCAGTCATTCTTTCAAATCAGCATAAAAAACAATGGCCATATTTTCGTACTTTTTTTTGGACTCTTGGGCATATATGTGCCGTCGTAACATTAATTGGTCCATTAGCAGAGCTTTCACATGTTAATTTTTCAGCACATATGATTGGTCATCTATTGCTTGGAATGCTAGCACCGATCCTTATCGCGCTAGCAGCTCCAATTACTCTACTCTTAAGATCTACCCCGGTGGAAATGGCTCGTCGTATTTCCTGCATACTACGGAATTCTTACTTTAGTTTTGTACGCAATCCAATCATAGCGTCTATTCTGAATGTAGGTGGTTTATGGTTGCTTTATACTACACCACTCTTTAATATGATGCACGAAAGCTCACTTTTATTTATTTTGATTCACATTCATATTTTTTTAGCAGGTTATTTGTTTACCATTGCCTTTATATATATCGATCCAACTCCACATCAACTATCTTACGTCTTTCGATCAATCGTTTTATTAGTAGCTTTAACGGCTCATTCGATATTGTCCAAACATATTTATGCTCATCCTCCTAATCATGTACCCGCAGAACAAGCAGAACTGGGTGCTATGATTATGTATTATGGAGGAGATGCGATTGAAATCGGACTCGTTTACTTACTATTTTACCAATGGTTTAAAAGGACAAGAAGTTCTATTTTTACAAAGGACATTTCATCAGATAAATACTTTCTTAATTAAGCACCTTAGGTATTTCTAGACTACCTCAATTCTAAATCAAAAAAATTTCCCCAGCTTTAAACTGGGGAGAGACGGTTTGTCAGGCGTAATGAAAATTATTTTTCTGGATAATCAACATGTAATGGAGGTGGAACTAACCAACCCTTAGTTTTATTAAGACGTAAAAGTTTCGCACCAAGTTGAGCTTTTGCCATATGGAATTGTCCATACATTAATGCAATATCTTCTCGAGTAGAAGTGCCCATTGCTTGACTGCATGCAACTAAGCCAGCAGCTAAGTCTGCTGTAAGTGCAGCACTTATTTCTGGATCATTAAACTTTGCGCCTGGAGGGATATCCTCAATTCTTGCAACAGGTCGTTCAGGTGGAGCAGGTGGTAAACCAATACCGTTAGTCTTTAGAATTTTCTCTAATTGTTTTACTTCTTCTCTACAAACGTCGATGATATCTTCAATGATTTTTCTTAAATCTTCATCACCAGAGTGATTATAAAATGTTTGATATCCAGCAATCATTCCATAGTCTGCAACTAAGCTCGACCAAACACTAAACACTTCACCGTAATGTAATGGTTCATCTTTTGGATTTCCACTAAGTATTCCCATACTACACATCCTTTTCTGCTTATTCGTCATTTCAAACAAGGATAGTATGGGTGAAATCTGAAATAAAATTCATAAAAAACATTTTTACTTATTTTTCTACACAATCTTAGGAAAAAAATTAAAAAGGATCATTCCCTAAATCGGAAACGACCAATAATAATTATTAAAGATTTTCTGCTTTGAGGTGAAAAAAGTAGTAAAGTTGTAATTTACTTATTCACTGCCTTAGCATTCAACAACGTCACAGCCTTTAATAAGTATAAATCACTCCCAAACGGACAATTTAAATTTATTGGAGGTGAGTACATTGACTAAAGAAAAGAAAAAGACAGAATTAGAGCAAGAGGAATTTGGTATGGAATTTAGTCCTGAAGAATTAGAAGTAACAGAAGAAAAAGAACAAAAAGAACAACAAGAACAAAAGATAGAACAAATTAATAATAAAGAAAAAAGTAAGAAGAAATAAATGCCACAATCTTAGGATTGTGGTGATTAATAAAAAAGCCATAACGCTGACGTTATAGCTTTTAAGGAAGTGCGAGAACACTATAGACATTCTTATTTTGTACAGATTTTAGTTTATTAATACATTAAAAAAGCTGCAACGTCGTCACACGCTACAGCTCAGAATTGGTTTATGCCCTTTGAGGTTTCTCAAAAGTATTATATCACACCGTAGGAGGGCAAACCTATGAAACAAGGGCAAATCAAAGTAACTAAAGAGAATTTACTTCAGTGGATTGAAAATTATCGATGGATGATGGTAAAGTATAGAAAAAATGAATGGAGAATTATGCTATGGAAAAATTGAAAAGGGTTGAATTAAAACATTTTTCAAGTGAATATATGAAAGAATTGAACTCTTTTGTACTTACAGAAGAACAAAAACAATTTTCTGCACTTCCAAGCAAATTTGAGGAAATTAATGAAGGACAGTATCGTGTTGTTATTTTAAGTGATAATACACCAGTTGGTTTCTTTCTCCTAAATTCAAATGAAAGAGTAAAGAAATACTCTAATAATTTGAACGCTTTGTTATTAACTGCACTATCAATTAATCATACAGAACAAGGAAAAGGTTACGCAAAACAAGGAATGACATTACTAGTTGAGTTTGTTAAAACAGAATTTCCTAATTATGATGAAATTGTTTTGGTTGTAGATAATGATAATATTCCAGCACAAAAACTATATTTAAAAGTAGGATTTGAAGATACAAATGAGAGGCTAATAGGACGTATTGGCGAAGAAATTATCATGAGACAATTAATAAAATAATATTAAACTACCATCGTCACCAGAGTTGATTCCACATTTTGTAGATTAACTCTGGTTTTATTTTTTGCGGAAGTTTAGCATCAATCTTTGAAAATTAGCTTAATAACATGTATCAAATGGCGCAAGTGTATTATTTGTATCAAACGTTACATTTTATGTATGAATGAAATTAAAGTGTAAACTGTGAGGAAGGACGGCGCGGTAAAGGTTTCCTCCCTTGGTATTTATAAAATCATAAATATTAGGGAAAGACAGACCGACGACCGACCTGCGCTCCATAAATTCGTCCGGAGCAAGACATAAAGCAGTAAAAACGGAAGCAAATCCTTTCGGTGAAATTTCACCTGAACAGTACAAGGAAATTACAAAGCAAGATTTTGAGATGCAAGGAGAAGCTTAGCGTTATTTTTTTTGCATTTTAACGCTGTGAGAGCAATCGAGATAACGGTGATTCTCAATGCTTCTGACAGTGCTAGTTATTTTAATTAAACAGGGCAAAGGATCATTGCAAAGTGGTAGAAACAATTAATAATTGGTTGCTGATTTTAACAGCGTTAATAGGAGGTCTCTTGTTCATTTGGCGCATTACGAACAATCTGAATAAAACGCTACTTTGTTTAACGAATGGCATAGACAGATTAAACCAACATTTAAACGAAGTTGACGAAACTTCAAAGGAATCAGTAAAACGTATCAACAATCACGAAGTGCGTATTGTTGTATTAGAAAAAGTAGCAGGGATAGATAAACATACTGAGGAGAGTGTACAATATGAAAATTAACTGGAAAGTACGTCTGCAACACAAACAATTTTGGGTATCACTAATCGCATTACTTATCGTGCTCGCAAATCAAATTGCGGGCATTTTTAATGTCGATATGACAATTTACAACGATCAAGTTACAGCTATTTCCGAGACAGTTTTAAGCATCTTAGCTTTATTAGGTAGTATTATCGACCCAACGACATTGGGAGTTTCAGATAGCATAGAAGCAATTGATTATGACAAGTCAAAGGACGGTGTTGCGAAATGAGTTATGTCATCGAACAACGATTAATGCCAGGTTTGCTAAACAGAGCATTAACAGCTGCCAAGTACGTAATTGCGCATGAATCAGGTAATGCCAAAAACTGCGGTCCTAATGCACTAGAAAAAGAAATAGCTTTTATGAATCGTAATAAAGCCAATGCATTTACGTCTCATTGGGTAGGTGGAGGCGGCAAAATCGTCCAACTCGCACCAGTTAATAAAGTAAAGTACGGTTGTGGTCCTAAAGGAATCCAAATTGATAATATACAAACATATATGGAGAATTAATATTAGATATTTAAGAAGAATAGAATGGAAGGACGTAAAGAATAAAGGGGATGAGAATGGTTGTCGAATTATGTACAGCATGCAGTATTTGAACATAGGTTTTGGTTAGAAATAATGAAAGATCATGGTCAATTTATTCATGATTCATTGTATCCTTCAGAGACGGAGGATATTAAAAGCGCAAATTCATTTATTCAGCAATTTTCCCAGCTACTTACTTTTGCAAATTCACTTAATGCCCCCGATGTAGCAATTTCCTTTTCAATCACTGTCGATGAAGTTGTTGAACAATTCAAGCAATTTAAGTTTCATATTCTTAGACACCAACTGACAGGTGATTTTGGTATTCATTTAACACCTACCTTTGTCAATCATATGGTCAATGAATTAGAGGAATATCAAAATGTTCTTCTCTATCTAAAAAAAGGTGAAGTTCCACCAATCTTTCATGAACTACATCACCACTTAGTCTGGCTTTTAGATGCATCAGGGCATGCTTGCGCCATTAATGATGGGCTAGATGGTGTAGAAAAAAGACTGAAACAAAAGAGTAATGCTTTTACCCAACATTTTGAACAGTTTTATTTAAAGGCAGTAGAGCTAACTGGTTATTTACGTTCTAATTTACAATCATTTCCTGCTTTGACGCGATTTAATAAAGATGTAGAGATAGAAATGACTTTATTTAAGACATTTTTACGGGAGTTAGAGGAAATGGAGCTTAGCGCTGAAGTATTAGGAACTTTTACAGCGCCAATGGCAGATCATATGTGGAGGGAGGAACAGTATTATTTATCGAAGCTAGCACAAGCAAGTGGTTAAAAAGAATATAGTTCATAAAACTGTTAAAGGTGACATTAACTGTACCCCAAGAGTTAGACCAAAATCTAAATATTGGGGTACTACAATTTAAGCGATTTTATCATTTCAATCCCTATGGACTAATTTAAAATAGCGTTCTTTCCGCTTGTTATTTTCTACTACATTATTAACACCTATGTCAGTCAGATGCTGTGTAACCAACTCCTGACAGTGGATCTCTAGGCTTCTAAGATAAAAGGATTTTCGAACGGTCTATTTCATTTTCGGACTTCTTTTAAAAAATTTTCTTTTTATCCCTATCATCTTTTAAAATTTCTACAGCCTCTCTAAAACGTTGAGAATGGACAACTTCTCGTTCACGTAAAAATTTTAAGCTATCATTCAAATCAGTATCATCAGATAAATCAATAATCCATTGATAGGTCGCTCGTGCTTTTTCTTCTGCTGCAATATCCTCATACAAATCAGCAATCGGATCCCCTTTAGCCTGAATATATGTTGCAGTAAACGGTGAACCAGCTGCATTCTGATAAAATAATGCCCTATCATGATTCACATAGTGATCACCAAGACCAGCTTCTTTTAGCATTTCTGGAGTTGCATCTTTCGTAAGTTTATAGATCATCGTAGCAATCATCTCTAAGTGGGAAAACTCTTCTGTCGCTATATCGGTTAATAATCCGACAACTTTATCGGGAATAGTGTAGCGCTGATTCATATAGCGAAGAGCTGCTGCTAATTCTCCATCTGCACCACCATATTGCTCAACTAAATACTTAGCTAGCATAGGGTTACATGTACTCACCTTCACAGGATATTGGAGCTTCTTTTCATAATACCACAAAAATAATTCCTCCTAGTTATCATGTTATACTTGCCATGGCCATGGTGTATCAATCCAATTAAAAGGAAAATTAGAATAACTCCTACCGAAATTCATAAGTGGACCAAATTTTTGCTCAAAATCAACCTTAAGTTTCATACTTTTTTCTGTGTTTTCATTAAATTGCTGAATAGCATCATAATCGTAGGGATGAGTATCTAAATAAAGATTCAATTCCACTATTACAAAATCTATTGCTTGAATTTCTTCCAAAAGTTTATAAAATTCGGGCGACATCTCTTTACTCATGCTTCATCCCTCCTTTTTCAGGATTGGGATAGGGACTAAATAATTGTGGCCATAACGTTCCTGCTTTAAGAGCTTCTTTAGGAGATTGAAATTGTGGTAATCCAGGTGGTTGAAAACCCATATACAATTGTGGAGGTGTAGCATAGCATTTAACTCTGATTGGTGGACATGGATCAAATGGACTAATATAAGGCTTCCAATACTTATATTGCGTAAACATGGCATCCTCCCTTCTGTAAACATTTACATCAGTTGAGTATATGAGAAGGATAAAATTTTTATTCTGATAGAAATGATATGTCACTAAAGTTGTGGCTCAGTAATTAACTTCGTGTATTTTTGGTGCTTGGGCAGAAAGGGGGACATTATCCAGTGTTATTATGATGACTAGAATGAAAAAGAAAACAAATGCAATGAAAAAAGTCACTCATTTGAAAAATGATGAGTGACTTTCTTGCTTTTATTTTGAAAGGTTTACTTTATATCTACTTTGATTTTTAGCATGGTTCGGATTTAAGAATACCGAACGATTATTTTTTAATAAAATGACTTCGAAAAAAGGTTTGAATCTTTCTTCAGAAATCTCGAAAGCTTTTAAGAATTTAGCGATTAGTTGTTGTTCTTGAGTTTCAGCGTCACCATCAGATAAAGATGAATCAATAATATTAACTAAGCACATTTTTTGAGCATCAGTTAATGCGGTGCAGCTTCCATCAGCCCACATCATATAAAGCAAAGATGTTACGAATGCGGATTCATTCCTTGTTTGTTATGAACCTTGTCTCCTTTAAATATATTCAAATAATTCCACTAATAAATCCACCTATCATTATAAAATTTCAAAAAAATTAAATGTAGATATGTAATGATTTATCTATTCTTTGAACTGACCATACCTTTAATCGCTATCATTGTTAATATTGTATTAATAATGGCAAGTGTTGTCAGTATTGTTCTTATGATATCCACTAATTTCTGTGGTGACAATTCGTTGTTTTCAGATATAGAAATGGACATAAAAAAATCACTCATTCGAATATAAAAATGAGTGATTTTTTAATGAATATATATTTATAGTATTGTACCTGCTCAGTGCTGTTGTATTTAATGTTTAAAATAATGGTACCCCAGAAGTACCCCAATTAAAAGATTTTATACGAGTTTATATGAAGTAGAAATAAACATATAATAAATTTGTTTTTCCAATAATTATCACACTTAATCGAACAATTATTTTTTCACCTCACAAAATCAATAGAGCAAAAACCCGCCAAATCAATATTTTTACGCTATAATGAAGGACGAGGTGAAGAAAATGTTTGTTAGTGAGAAACAAATTGAAATTCGATATGCTGAGACTGACCAAATGGGCGTGGTGTATCATGCCAACTACATCATTTGGATGGAGATTGGTCGTTCACAGTTAGTAAATGATGCAGGCTTTGAGTATGCAGCGTTAGAAAAAGATGGTTATGTTTCACCAGTGATGGATTTATCCATTTCTTATAAGGCAGCTATGCATTATGGTCAAGTAGCAACTGTGCGTACATGGGTGGAAAAACATGATCGTTTACGTACAACATATGGCTATGAAATATTACATGAAGATGGCACAATAGCTGCGACTGCTCAGTCCGTACATATTTTAGCGCATAAAGATACGTTACGTCCGGTATCCCTGAGTAAAATTGATCCAGCATGGGATGCAAAATATAAAGAAATCGCATGTGAGACGAAATAGGAGACGTATATATGGAAATGTTATTAGCTTTAGGGGCTATTATGGCTTGTCTTGGTGTTGTGCTAGGTGCTTTTGGGGCACATGCACTTAAAGATAAATTTGCGTCACCACATTATGCGGCCATTTGGGAAACTGCGGTACAATATCATATGTATCACTCATTAGGTTTATTGGGACTTGGTATTTTATCTAGTGACGCCCTTTTAGGAGCATCTAGTATGCTTTCTTGGGCAGGTTATTTAATGTTTGGTGGTATTGTGTTTTTCTCAGGTAGTTTATATGTTTTAGCCGTTACAGGCGTGAAAAAGCTTGGAGCGATTACACCAATCGGCGGTATGTTATTTATCGTTGCCTGGGTGCTAGTTGCTATTTCTGCATTTGCTTAAGAAACAATTAAATATCGATCTAAACAAAATTAAACGAGGTATACTAGCAGATGGTATGACCTCGTTTTTTTGCATGTTGTTTGAAAAACATGAAGCATGTGGAGATCCCTTAATTTCACCGCTTCGTGTTAGAATGGCTGAAAGACGAATCCTGACGCAATTATGCCGAGCCATATTGATCATGAAAAGTAGATAAAGCGACAATAGCTCAATTAATTTGAATAAATGGGTGAACGACTGAAAATATAAGTAAATTGGATGAATAACTCTAATTATCACGGCATTCGTTGCGGTTAGTTGCATAAGTTATAGTGATAAAGAAATTTTTACATTTTTTACACAGCAGTACATGAAAAACAGTGATCCTTAATTAAAGTGATGGTCAATTTAGCAATTTTTATGTATTAGAAACTTAATAAAGTAATTTTTTTTAGGATCCCTTATTGTAAAAATGAATTGGTAGCTACCTCGTTTTAAAAACAGTTTGGTAATTTTCGTCTGAAAATTCAGAACAATTATTTCCATCAAATTTTGCCAAGTGAAGTTGCGAATTTACCATAAACGAATTATTATACAGTCAGAGAGCTTTTTTTATGAAATGAGCTGTGAATGTAATGCTATTCTTGAATAACAGTTATGGCGTTATTCATGTATGGGGGTTTCGACAATGGACGCAATTGAAGTGTTAACAAATTTAGATCAAATACATGGGTATTTTCAACCTATATTTAGCGCGGATGCGCATACGGTGATTGCCTACGAAATTTCCGGACAGTTACAAATTGAAGGTCAACAAATTAATTTAAAAGATTTTGTAAATAATGAAGATATTCCAGAAGAGTACCGTATTGACATGGAACATAAAATTCTACATTCTGCATTAGCAAGAATAGAAGAAATTGCACCGGAATTTGATATATATATTCCAAGTAATCCGAACGTACTGATGCAGGATTTCGGCGAAAGTCACTTTAATATTATTCAACAATATATAAGTGAAGAAGAGTTACATCGTATTGTGTTAGTTGTTTCTGAACACCGTTTTTTAGGTGATATTAATAAGTTGCATCATGCACTACGTTACTTTACGACTTTTGGTGTGAAAATTGCCGTGCAAGAAGTGGGAGCGGAGAGTCATTTAGAACATATTGCTCTATTATCCCCACAAATTTTAAAGGTTAATATTCGAGATTTAAATTATGATTCGTGGTCTGCGCAGTCGGATATGATATCAGCAATAGGTAGTCTAGCTTATAAAATTGGGGCAAACCTCTTATTTGAAGGAATCGAAACTGTTTATCAATTACAGTTTGCCTGGAAAAATGGAGGGCGTTTCTATCAAGGACGATACTTAGCAAATCCTGCACTGACATTTGTTGAGAAGGATATTTTAAAGGAGCGGTTTAAAGAGGAGTGCCAGCAATTTATTACCACTGAAAAGAAAATATTAGAGGCGCAATATTTTCAACTGAAAAAACTGCGGGAGGAGCTAGAAGCAATTGTTCATCGTATTAAGCCTTCTAGTGATAACATCTCACATTTAGAGCATTTAGCTAAGCTGTTGGATAGTTATTCATTCAGGTTGTATATTTGTAATGAAGATGGCTTCCAACTATCTCCAAACGTAATGCGTATTGATGGACAGTGGGAATTGCAGCCTAGTGCCATTAAGAAAAACTGGAGTTGGCGTCCATATTTCCTACAAACCATCATTAAAATGCGCAACGATCAAAGCGGGGAAATTTCAGAGCTTTATCGAGATATTGAGACAGGGGAAATTACGAGAACGTTTTCGATTGCTATCAACGAGCATGAGTATTTGTTCGTCGATCTTTCCTATGATTACCTTTATGAACACAGTATATTTAGATAGCCTTATAAATGCTTATATATCAAGGTTTCAGGGGTGCAAATTTAATTTGTACCCCACTCTGTACCTCAAATTTGAAAATTGTTGATGGTCATTTATCTTAGTTGATAGTTAATAAGTTCGCTTTTACACTAGACAAATATGATTTTTTAACATATAGTTGATGTAATAGAATCGTTTACAAGGGAACAATGAATTCACATATTACAAAGAGTAATCGTGTTTTGTTAGATACTTTTTGTAATATGTGAATTTTTTTCTTTTGTAGTAATATGATTTTATTTAATACAATTAATGGAGGTCATTTAAAAATGGCACAAGGTACAGTGAAATGGTTTAACGCAGACAAAGGTTTTGGTTTCATCGAAATGGAAGGCGGAAATGATGTATTCGCTCACTTCTCAGCTATCCAAGGTGAAGGATTCAAATCACTTGAAGAAGGTCAAAAAGTTGAATTCTCAGTAGAAGAAGGCCAACGTGGACCACAAGCTGCAAACATCGTAAAACTTTAATTTTTAATGAAGAAAACCACTCTTAGTTGAGTGGTTTTCCATTTTATATTCCTAATAGCTGTTTCTTTTTATCATCAAATTCCTCTTTAGTAAGTATCCCATCGTCAAGTAACTTCTTGAATTTTAATATTTCATCAGCTGCGCTAATTTGATTTTGTGCTACGGGTTGAATAGCTTCTGTTTCTTCTTCAGCAACTATTAAAAGTGAAAGCTTCTTCGAGATCCTTTTTATCACATTTAGTAACTAATGGTACTTTATCTTTGTTTTCACGCTTTAGGAAAAGAGTAGCTACAGATTTATTCTTTCCAATATTAGCCTCCATTGCACCAGCAATAGTTCCAACATGACCAAACGTACTACCGATTAAAAATCATCCTGCGATGTCAAACGCACTCATCTGGCTATTTTCAACGCGTTCAAATTTGATTAATTTAAATGCTTCAGGCTACCTGATAATTTACTGGGATTTAGATAGTACCAGGCTTTGTCTGTGAGAGCTTGAAACTACTACTATCTGGTTGCACCAAATAAAACGTTCAATAGAAGATTTATATAATGAAATTACTAAAACACTTAATCCAGAAGTTCAAATCTATGTCATAGATGCATGCGGATCAGGCGGTAAAGTTATTACCAGAGAAAAAAAATTTAAGCTATGTCCTGAGAACGGAGCCATCACCAATTATAGAGACAGCATAACCCACCTTTGAAAATGAAGCCTTAAAAATTTTCAAAGGTGGGTTGGCAAAGGTATGAATATATATTCAGGATTGTCTGATTTTTTTCTACTGTATTGAAAAGCATAGAAATCACCTATTCTCATATTCTTTTACACAAGTATCGATGTAAAAAGAGAGGATGCTGTTATATTACGAGAGGGTAATTGTATGAACAAGAGAAATTAAAAAGTCGGTTTCTGAACATACAAAAAATCAGCTTTTTTATACCTTTTATACAAGAGGCTTTTGAATTAATGTAGCAAATTCTAGTTGATGTACATGCCCATCATCAAGTGTAGTAATACCTTTGACAAAGTGTACATGTTTATCCTCGCTAACACGGATAGCAGGACCTGTTTCTATTGCAACCTCATGATGATGATCTAAAAAATCAGTATTAACCATAATTACATGTATATGACTATTCCCCTTAGGAATTACTTCACTTGTAACTCCTGCAAAACGATGATTATGCCTGTCATCTCCTTCTTCAGCTAATTTGGTACTTGCCAAGAATTCATGAACATGCGTTTGTACTGACTCTTCTGAAGCTTTTTTCTTGTTTGAAGGTTCCTCTTTTTTGAGCTTTTCTTTTTCGTTTAACTCTTTATTCATTAAATAGAGCCCTCCTTAAAATTAGACTACGGAATATACTACTCGATAGGGAAAGTATTTATGATTAAAAGGGAAAATAATAATACTAAAAGTTGTTAGTTGTCGCCCGCTAATCAAAGTGGGTACAAGTGTTCTTTTTTTAGATTCTAGTAATTGACTATTCCGCTAAAAAAGTTTGGTTATTACAAAGAGGAGGAGACAGTTTAAAGAAATTGGAAAAGAATTAGCTGATAAGGAATTTGAGTTTGTAATTAGTGATGGCAGTAGCAACGAAAAATCAAACATTTATAACTGGTTAGATGAGTAACGAAGGTAGGAAGATCAAACCTGTTAGCTTTAACATCACAGATCAACATGAGCTTGCACTATTAAAACATGCAGAAAAAATAACCACACTAACTGAAAAAATAGGAAATTTTAGTAAGTGTGTAAAAAGATTGATTGAGGAAGATATGAAGCGTGGTTCAGGCAACGAGATAAGAATAGACAGAAATGAGCCAATAATGCATGAGGAAGAGTCGTATTCTATTGAGACAAAAGAAGCGATGAATAGTTTTATATGAAAAAAACCTCACCCATTATGAACTGCACCCCAATTGTTAGACCAAAAATCTAACAATTGGGGTGGCAAGTGTTGTCAGTATCGAATACCATTAATGAATGTCGTTAAATTGTGCTGTCATTTTTAAAAAAGCTATTTGTCCTCATTCTTTAAAATCTCAAAGTTCTGATTTCGTTGTTGAACAAAATTTTACCGTTGTAATGATTGTGCTCAACCCACATAATAACCAATTCAATCAGTAAGAATCATGCTGTAATATTAATCGGACTGGTTCGATATTGTTTCAAAATAGTCCAGAACGACCTCGCGGAATTCCAAAGAAGCTTGCGTCATGTACCGACTTTTATGCCATAATAAAGCGATATCGCGTACAAGTTCGTGATTCTCAACTTGCAGATATTTAATTTTTTCCCATGACATCTTTGCTGTGCTTGGTATGAAAGCAAGTCCAATTCCAGCTTCTACAAGATTGATCAGCCGTGTAGGTTCATCGCCCTCATACACATATTTAAGGTCAAATCCGGCCGATTTACATACAGAGTCCACTAAATCGCGAGTGCCGTAGCCTCTCTTCACACCGACAAAGCATTCATCCTTTAGTTCAGTCAAAGTTACGCTACTTCGGTCTGCTAGCCGATGCCCAATAGGAACAGCTACAAGAATGGGATCAACGAAGACAACTTGACATTCGATGTCTTCCCCTTGGATAGGAGGGGACGACAAGCAAAAATCGACTTCACCTCGATGTAAAAGCGTGACCATTTCCAGTGTGGTCAGCATTTGCACATGAAATTGGATATTAGGGCGTTTTTTACGAAACTCTCGCAGAATCTGGGGCAATGTGCTTGCGGTGGTTACCGCCAGCTTGAGTGTGCCAAATTCTGCGCTGGACAAATCGCTAATCTCCTGCTTCCCTTGTTCCAACTCAAACAAAGCCCTTTCCACGCGACGGAGGAATATGTTGCCAAATTCATTCAATCGCAGTTTCCTCCCTGTTCGATCAAATAAAGGTACCCCCAAATCTTCTTCCAGGCGTTGAATCGTTTTGCTTAACGATGATTGCGTAACGTGGAGACTTCGTGCAGCTTCGGTTACATGCTCTAATCGAGCTACCGCTAGAAAATATTGTAGTTGAAGAAGTTCCATTTTTTCTCTCCAATCATTCCTTTTGGTCAATGATATCATAACTTGAAATGCGTTGGAATGAATGTTGAATTTCAAGTAAGATATCAATGTAACTAATATAAGGGGGGATAAAAATGAATTCTTCCAGCAAGTGGTTAATGATATCCGTTGGGCTAGGAATATTATTAAACCCGTTAAATTCATCGATGATTTCTGTTGCTATTGCCAGGTTGCAACATGTGTATAGCATTGATTTTACCGCTGTTTCCTGGATTGTATTTTCTTTTTATATTGCTAGTGCTATCGCCCAACCTGTAATGGGGAAGGCTAGCGATTTATTTGGTCGGAGGAAGATATTTCTGGCTGGTCTTGTTGTATCTTTGGTTTCTTCTATTCTGGCTCCATTTTCTCCGAATTTTAGATGGCTTATCGTATCCCGAATCGTGCAATCAATCGGAACTAGTATGCTGATTGCAGTTGGAACAGCAATTGTACGCATTCATATTACAGAAAAGCAAGCAGATGCGTTGGCAGGATTATCGATTTTCCTATCCGGTGCTGCAGCTATAGGACCTTTTGCAGGAGGAGTACTTATTCAGTGGTGGGACTGGCCAGCGATCTTCATCGTCAATATTCCGTTTGTAGTGGCGAGCTTTCTTTTAGCTTGGAAAGTGATTCCTAACGACGAGCCGGTAGCATCGGTTTCACGTGACATGTCGCTTCGAAAATTATTGGGTGTGATTGATGTGTCAGGAATTCTGCTCTTTGCGGTGGGACTGATTGCCCTTCTAGTTAGCTTGCTGTCAGCGAAATCATCCGGAGATTTCTCTATGTGGAATATCGTTGTTGGGATAATCGGCCTCGTTGCGTTGGGGATATTTGTACGACATGAGTTAAAAACGGTGTCGCCCTTTATTCCTTTGCACACTTTCGCTAAATATCCGGCGATGACTTGGGTCAATATACAATACATGCTCGTTAACTTGCTTTATTATGCACTCTTTTTCGGGATTCCATCATACCTACAAATGGTGCGTCATGTCAGCGAATTCCAGACAGGTATTCTTATGTTAACCTTGGGCTTGAGCTCGATCGTAGCTTCGCCGATAGCCGGGAAATGGGTCGGTAAATCGGGACCCAGACCAGCATTGATCGTATCCTCATTACTGATGGTAGTTGGTTCAGTGTGGATCGTGACATGGACGCAAAGTTCACCGGTCATCAGTGTGTGCATGGCGTTAGCTGCATTCGGTTTTAGCAACGGGCTAAACGCTGTTGGTATGCAGGCGGCTTTGTTTAATAGCTCTCCCAAAGAAATTGTTGGTGTAGCATCTGGCCTATTTAATACCTCGAGATACTTGGGAACAATTTTATCTTCACTGTTGACAGGCATCATCATGGGAGGTGAGTTCAACTTTACAGGATTTCGTTTGCTTGGAGTTTTCCTAACGGTCATTGCATTGGTCTTAGTATTTATAAGTCTGCGGCTCAGATATTCAGAGCAATTGGATGAACTGAGTACAAGTAAGTAAAACAAAAAATAAAAATAAGAGTTGAGTGTTTTGACAACTGTTGATATCAAGGAATGGTCCGCATGGAATCGAGCTTGGCAGGAAACGCAAAAGGATAAACAACTCTAAGGAGAGAAAATCATCCAGAAGTGGAAGGCGAGAGCGCAAACTTTCGCCGCGAATATCCTTGGAAATGAGGTTAAAAACGGACGGAACACGTTATTCAAAGAATAGCTTCTGGAAAATGCGGATTTCAACGCTAAGCCCATTTCACTGACGATTTTACCAAAGTATTCAAGGTGTTGATGGCATTGATGATTATGTTTAAAGCACTCGCTCTAAATGTTGCGATTGCTAGATATGGTATGTAGTTTATACGGAGGAAATGATAAAATGAAGAAAGAACTTATGAATTTAGAATTACCAGAGCTATACATTGAAAATCTATTTGAATACCGATCTACTATCGATGGTGTTCCAGAATGGATTGATTTTGCAAGAGAAGGTTATTCGATGCAAAAGCACCGTAAATTTTTTGAGAGAATGAAATACATCTTGAACGAAGCCAGTCAAGATGATGTAATTAACGATGATGAAATGGTTGAAGCGAATAAACTGATTCAGGAAGCCATTCAAGAATATAATGACATGAGCACTTAGCCACTTATTAAGAGAGCTGAGTGTTTTTTATTTTCATGTAAAGTTTGTCATAATCAAAAGCTTAGAAAAAGTGTGTCTCAATATATGGGCAGAAAGCTCTCGCTTTGATGCTTTTTTATGGCATTGAACATTTTCACAATGTAACTCTACTTATTGGTTTTAGATTTGCGGTAATAATACGTAATCTGTCCTCTTCTAATTCACTATCATATTCTTTCTTTTGATTCCGCACAGCAAGATTTATATCGTATTTGAGATGCTTAAGCTTCAGCCTTATGATTTATATTCGGCTAATATAACGGTTGTTGCATATGACAAGATGGGAACCCGTTAATATCGTTAATCATCCGAAAGTCATATTGTTTTAATGCAAATTGACTTTGATATAAGTATTCCATCACTTGTAGTTTTCCGCCAGAAACACCACACAATACTCCGGAAGTTCCTTGACCGTTTGTAAAGGAAACACCAACTGGCTGACCTAATAAATATCTAATTTTATATTGCCAAGGCATGATTGTCACTCCTTTCAATTGCATTATATGTATTTTGATTGTATTGGTGCTTGTTTGATAAAGATTTGAAATAACAGAAAGAAAGGTGAATGAGGAACAAATATGAACACTAGTTTTTTGGTAATGGATAACAAAGTTAAAGAACGGCTCATCATTATTACGTGTGGTTGATTTCCGTTCTAACTTATATCCAAGGTATAGATCTTAACAAATGTCATCCACAACTTTTGGTGAAGAGACTAAAGATCATATAGAAAAGCCGATTGTAAAATGCTTTTGAAGCAATTGCGCAGTAAACAGATGAAGCTTTCCAAGGAACAGTATTGGAAGGGAAACCAAGAAATTACTCGATATTAAGCCATAAAACAAAGTCCTTGATCCATCCACTCAAAATGAAATGTGGGTATTACTTGATACAATTTTAGGTAATATTAGGAAAGGGCGAGAGAGACGGAAAAGAGTTAGGTGGCAGTAACATTGCATTGTGATTAATCGAAAGAAAATGTGCAGTAGAGAAAGATTTATTTTTTCAGTAATTCAAGAAGTAAACAAAAACGTTGATAATTTATATTTAGATATTTCAAAAAAAAAATGACCAAAACCTAATTAAATGGTAGAGTATAGAAAATATGAATGGAGAAATATCATATGGAAAAATTGAAAAGAGTTGAATTAAAGCATTTTTCAAGTGAATATATTGAAGAATTGAACACTTTTGTACTTACAGAAGAACAAAAACAATTTTCTTCACTTCCAAGCAAATTTGAGGAAGTTACTGAAGGACAGTATCGTATTGTTATTTTAAGTGATAATACACCCGTTGGTTTCTTTCTCTTAAATTCAAATGAAAGAGTAAAGAAATACTCTAATAATTTGAACGCTCTGTTATTAACTGCACTATCAATTAATCATACAGAGCAAGGAAAAGGTTACGCAAAACAAGGCATGACATTACTAGTTAAGTTTGTTAAAACAGAATTCCCTAATTGCAATGAACTTGTTTTAGTTGTAGACAAAGATAATATACCAGCACAAAAGCTATATTTAAAAGTAGGATTTGAAGATACAAATGAGAGGCTGATAGGACGCATCGGCGAAGAAATTATCTTGAGACAATTAATAAAATAATATTAGAACACCCATAAAAGTAACGGGAATTTTTACTACCATCGTCACCAGAGTTGATTCTACATTTTGTAGATTAACTCTGGTTTATGTTTTTCGGACAGTTTTGCATCAAACCTTGGAAATTATCTTACTAATATGTATCAAAGGGCGCAAGTGTATCATTTGTATCTAGCAGAATATCTTTGTGACACTGTAGAGATTGAAGGTGAATCACTTATAAGACGTAAGCTTGAGGGATTAGGATGAGGTAGTAGCGCCAGGAACAGTGTATTTTTACGCATATGAAAGAAAATGTGCAGCAACAAAAATGGCTAGACCAACATTTTACTTCAATTGTTTATTTAAAAAATATATGAATCTCTTTTGAGCTTGTGTTTTCTTAATAATTTTTTTAACACGAAAATTATTTTGAAGGTAATTTCTAACGTTACGATTTGCAAAAAATAATTTGCGATACTTATCATCATGATAAATTTCATTAAACCAATTATACTGTTGTAATTTTTCTATATTTTTATCGATTTTATTAGTATTTAAAGTTGTACTACCATTAAAAAGTATTCCAGATAAAAGATCTGAAACAAAATCTAACATATCATCAACGCCTTAGTTTAAATTATTTGTGAAAATGTTTTTTTAATTAATCAGGTACTTAGATATCCTAATTTAGGTGTAGAAAATTTTCAACATCTAAATATTGGGGATTTTTCTGGGTTGGCTAAAGTACTGCACAATATGAGGATATTAAGAAAAAATCAAATCTAGATCATGTAATAGTAAGAACATTATTGTAGAGCAAATGATTAACCTTAAAACTATTTAATACAGAATCTACCATTGGCTCTGTGAGGTTGAATTTTTAACTTTTCTTTATTAAAAATTTTGGGGGAGGATAAAAATGTTTGTCACAACATTAGAATTGGAAGATTTAAACAATAATAAGATTTTAATTAAGTTACCACGTAATAATTTGTTTAAAATACATAATTTTTATCTACTAAGTGAATGGAGTACTAATCGTTCTGGTTCTATAAATACTTTATCTATTTATGTTGATGTAGAAGATAAAGAAAAAGCGAATAAAGATATACGTTTTATGATAGATTTATTAAATTTTATGTACAATATAGATTTAACTATTACTACCAGTTATAGGATCTCAAAAACGAAAAATTTACCAATGACCAAGTGGGTCCATTCTAAGGAAACTAAAAACAAAAACATAATTAAAATAAATAATGCTCTAACTCTGTTATTTGAGATGGAAGCTAAGAAACAAAAACTTATTAAAAAATCTCTGTATTATTATTCTCGCTCTTTAAAGTTATCAGAACTTGAGTTGTATGAAGAAGCATTTTTATCTGTATACAAACCGATTGAATTAATTTCTAATAATGTTTATAAAAATCATCATCAAAAAGTTTTTGATGATGCCATATCTTCAGTAATACCTAATTTACTCAAAGAATTATTTGATGAAGAATTTAAAGAGGAGGGAAAGGATCATGATATTAATAACCTGATAGTTCCGATGTTAGAAGAAATATTAACTCAACGAAGAAAAATTAAAAATACCCTCCTTTTTTTAAAATTGGAGAGGGAGGTTGATTATTGCGGTAAATTAGTTAGACTTCGGAATAAAGCTGCTGCACATGGAAATTCAAGAAATTCTAATATAGGGATATATGAATATGTCAACTGTATGATTCTAAGTAAGGAAATGATCACAGCATATCTTTTAGGTGAAAAATCTGATGTAACACAGTTAGATGTAAAAAGAAAAGATTGATTTTAATAACGCTGCAATCTTCAATAGTAGGAGGGAGAGGACCAGATGAGTATATACAAAACACAATCGGGAAGAGAAATGTCTTTAAAGCTTTATGATGCTCAATTGAATAAATTGGATTGTTCATGTAAAGATGTTTACGTTCATACTCGTTTTGGAAGAACGCATATCATTGAAACTGGCAATCTATCAGGTGAACCATTGCTAGTATTTCATGGCGGGAATAGTACAACTGCCTATAATTTACTAATGTATAGATTCCTGCTTAAGGATTTTCACATCTATGCGGTTGATATTATTGGTCACCCTGGAAAAAGCGATGAAGTGAGCCTCTCTCCTAGAAATTATGATTATGGAAAGTGTGGGTAAGTGACGTTATTATTGGACTTGGATTTGATAAAATAGCTTGTTTTGGGGTTTCGTTTGGAGGCGGAGTTTTGGCAAAACTGATGTGTATCGCACCGGAAAAGATAGAAAAATCCGTATTAATTGTGCCATCAGGTATTAATAATGCCTTTCCAATCAGTACCGTGAAAATGATGATACCACTACTCAAATATAAACTAACAAAGATAGAAAAATATATAAAAGAAACGGCTTTATTTATGGCTCTTAAAGAAGAAGTTCTTGATAAAGATACTTTGGATATGGTGAAAGATAGTTTTGATCATGTAAAAACAAAAGTAGGGATGCCATCCAATGTGAATGAGAGATTAATGCAACAGTGTAAAGCACAGACACTTATTATGGCAGGAGAAAAAGATTGTTTATTTCCCGCGAGAAAAGTATTACCAAGAGCAAAAAGAATCATACCAAATAACACAGTTCATATGCTAAAAGGGTGCGGACACATGCATATGTTGCCAGAGCGTGAAAAGAAAATGATCGTTGATTTTCTTAAGGAGTAACTAATGAAGTACACCAGCTGAACAATCTATATAGATGACTGTAAAATAAAATTCAATTCTATTAATGAATATAAAAATTCACCATTTTGGGTAACCATTAATGTTAAACGATCTTCTAATAAAGTAAGAAACAATATTTTAGTTCAGATGATGAAGTAGCCAAAAGGTTGCTTTTTTTTAGTCTGTTTTCTTCCTTCCTTCCTAACATTTCAGTTTAGTTGAACAAGGGGATTAATGGGTATTTGTAGAATGATTAAATGTAATCTTCTATTTTGTTTTTCAAATTCTGTAACAAATTTGATCGGAGTGACTACAATTGCGCTTTGAAAATGATGATAAAATATATCCTTATTGTCCATTTATCACCAGAATAGTGGAAGTAGGCGGACTTACTAAATCACAGCTTATTCAGAAATTGCAACAGTACTCTATCTTGATGAATGAGTATGGAGAGAAGTTATTTGCTGATGATAAATTTACGACTTCTAATAAGAAGTCCAGCCTACAGACTGTTGAACTAACTGTTGGAAACCTTGGCTTTCCTGACGGAGCTAATACGGATCGAATCTTTAAAAGAGCTAATGAACTTGGGTTGAAATTGTGTCCACTTGAGTTGGGACCGCACCTAAGGATGGAGTATCTGGATCAGCTTGAGGGTTATTCAGGAAATCCTTTAAAGCAACAACAAGCTCCATCAGGCTCCGTCACAATAGCATCAGAGATACTAACTGAAGATGATGAGTTTCCGAAAGGCTTCTACCTAAGACGAATTAACGGTGTTTTGTGGCTTCGAGGATATCGTGCTGATCATCTACACGTTTGGAACCCTAATGATCATTTTATCTTTTGTGAAAAAACACTACAGGACAAGTATAATGAATTTGAAAATGTGAATAAGATGAATGCGTTGTTGCAGCAAAAGGAACAAATGTAAAATCTAAAACAACCATACTACCAAGACCCGATAGTGTAGAACTTTCTGAACTAACGGGTGCATTTATTTGAAGATCATTGAGTTGCATATGCAGCTCTTTTTTTCTTATTGAATTAATGGGGGAGGTTAGTGAAAGGTGGAATTGATATACTATCAAATATAATAAACAAAATAGTTAGGTGAATATGGTGAAGGATAAAAAGGAACGTTTAAAAGAGTTGCTAGCCAAGCAAAAACAAAAAGGAATAAAAGAACAGGAAAAAAGAGAATACGAAACTGTTTTAGAGGAAGTTAATGAGTTATTTCCGAATACTGATTCTGAAGAGGAAGTAGAAATATTATCAAAAGAAGATTCAAAAAAAATTACTGATGAATTATTCAAAGAATTTCCATTTTACAGAAATGGAATTGAATGGACACTAATGTTTTACAAAACTATATTCTCTAACCTTGTTGACTATGAAGATGCATTAGCAGAACTAGTAATTAAAAATCATAATGTAAATAATGAAATATGCTATATTATTGACCTTAACTATCAACATGTTATTAAAACAAAACTGATTAGAATTATACACAGAGTTGAAGAAGTTAGAAATTGGGGCAGATATATTTATTCACCTCAAATTAAATTGGTTATCGAATTCCCCTCTAATGATATAGCGGTAGGATGGAAGAAATAAGTGTCTCCAACCTTAGAATGTGAAGCTTTACACTTAAACGCCCATGAAAGAAGCTAATCATCTTTCATTTTCTATGATGTAGCACTGATTTTTGAACTTTATGGAGGGCTAACGGGGGCGAGTGTTCAATGGAGCAGTCGCTTTTTTACTAACAGAGAAGTTTAGTTCAATAAGAGGTACAATCCAGAAGATGTTGAGTAATATTAGAACTAAAATATGAGGGAAACAGGAGGACTAATAAATGAGTAAAACAGTTACTTTTTCAGTTACTACAAAATATGTAAAAGAAACAGTCAATTTACAAGAATTAGGTATAGACGAGGATATGGACGACAAAGAAATGAAAAGAGCAGTAGAGGATTTTTTCCGAGATTGGCTTTGGAATAACGTTTCTTTTTCTTACATAATTCACGAGGATTAACGCAATAGGCCGGACCTACTCGGTAACGTTAAGAGGAATTTCCTAATTCAACAAACGGGCGCGATTGTTCAATAAGAGCAATCGCTTTTTGAGCTAGCGATGGAGGTTGTTCAATATGGGAGCGGTGGAAAGCAACGATTATTTATTATGGAACCACGTGACGTAAACGTCGTGGACAAAATGATTTATTTGTCACTGATTGGTGCCAGATACTGTTAGGTTCACTGGTCGAATATTTGTCATTCGTAAAGACATCCTATTAAATGGAGGTGTGATTAATGGCAATTAGGATATTATTATTAATACTATTTGTTAGTTTTAACTTTTTAACAGGTGCTTCTGCTGAAGTTCCACTTAAAGCTGCTTTTATTCGAGACCACCAGCTTTGGATGAAAGATGGCGATAAAGAAATACAGCTTACAACAGGTCAGTATGTATCCTCTCCACAGTGGTCAAAAGATGGGCAGTTTATTGCCTATTTAGCAGGTGATGAGAAGGGTGAAAAAACGTATTTGTATATTTATGATTTGAAGGAAAAGGAAAGCTATCAACCGTATCCATTAATTGAAACAAGTCAAATAAAATGGTCGCCAACATCAAATCAACTAGCTTACAATTCAGGTGGTGTCCTAAGTGTTACAAAAACAAAAAATGGGCGACCACAAGGCTTTGAAAATGTATCTCTAGGTGTTAGTGATTTTGAATGGTTCCCCGACGGAAAAGCGTTTATCGTTTCATCTCAATCTAATTTACTTCCTACTGGATGGGAACCAGTTCGTCTTTTTAAAGTGCCCGTAGATGCCAATCTAAATACGAATAAAATCAAGCCTTTTTACACCATTCAAACAAATACAACCGACTTATTTGCAATTGATGCAGCATATTTTAAGTGGAGTCCTGATGGTAGCTGGGTTAGCTTTCTATTAACACCCACTGCGTCTTGGTCCAATGATAGCAATACACTATCTGTGCTTTCATCAGTAGGAGACCACCTTCAAGTTATAGGAAAAATGCTTGGGAATGAAAATTGGATCAAGTGGGCTCCTACAAAAAATCAACTAGCCTTTATATCGGGTGAAGGAAGGTTTTACGTTGTAAACAAAAATACAGCCGTTACCGATATTCCTACTTTGAATAAACGAAAGGAATACACACCAAAAGGGTATGTTGACCTTGATTTGGAATGGCTTTCTCCAGATGAAATAATTGTTGCTCGGGCAAAAGAAAACAAAGAGTGGAAAGAGGGATCAGTTCCAACTATGTTTACCTCGTTATATGTAATTAACATTAAATCAGGAGAACAAGAGCAGCTTACATTTCCAAAGAACAATAAAATAGATAATACACCTCAAGTAGTTGGTTCAACTATTACTTGGTATCGAACATCTGAAAAAGAAAACATAGGAGATGTTTGGGTTAAAGATAAAATAGATGGTCTAGAACATCTGTGGTTAAAAAATGTAGACTCTGCACCAACTTTTTTCAATAAAAAGTAATTGAAATAACCTACCTCCCGAAATAAAAAATATGCTCACCTTTCTGGTAAGCACGACAGATAGCCATCTATCCTTGATTTTTTTGATAGATGGCTATTTTACACATGAATTGGAACATACCGAGAGCAGGACAAACTAAAGTAGAAGAGGGATTCCTTAAAATTAATACTAAGTAAGCCACCTCATATCAGTTTTAAATGAAGTGGTACTAATTATATTTGACGGGTGTCTTCTATAAAATTATTCTGATTGAACTATTTGGTCATTTACAAATGCTTTTATGAAAAATAATTCATTTTCATTTGGATCTCTTTTATTTTCTACCTTAAAGCA
Source organism: Lysinibacillus sp. TE18511 (assembly GCF_054062295.1). Classification (NCBI taxonomy): domain Bacteria; kingdom Bacillati; phylum Bacillota; class Bacilli; order Caryophanales; family Bacillaceae; genus Lysinibacillus; species Lysinibacillus sp. TE18511. The sequence continues at coordinate 80,447 of NZ_JBSSFD010000004.1, read as the reverse complement.
TTCTAATGCATTTATTAACGAGGTGGATTTTACAGCTTAACTTGCTGTGGTTAACTCTTCCCAATAGATATTCATTTCATCAGAATCACAGATCGATTCATGACCAAGCAGGAACATTTCAGCATCATATTTTTGAATGTCTTTAATCATAGGCAATAACAATGATTGCTTGAAATGATAAAGAGAATTTGTGGTTGTACCGTATGCAGCATCACCTAAAAAAACAACTTTTTCATCAGGAATATAAATAATTGTAGTGTCGTCTGTATGTGTACTTTTGATTCTTTCAATTTTGCAAACTTTATTACCTAAGTCAATGGTTAATGTATTTTCAAAAATTACATTTGGAGAGCTCAATTTAAAACTCTCTCGGTTTGGTATATCAACTTGTATAATCTCCATACACTTAGCACTCATCTGATTAGTATTCACATACTTTTGAAGGGAACTATCATCAAACCTATAACTTTGCCATTCTTTTAATAATTCGTCCGTTTGACTATTAACGATAACAGTTGCATCAAATTCATTCATACCAAGGAAGTGATCCCAATGCGCATGGGTAATGACCAAATACTTGATAGGTGGTACATTTAGTTTCTCGATTTCTAATAAAAAATCTTTAGCATGTTGCGTTGAATTGCCAGAATCTATTATTAGACTATATTGGTCGCCACACACTATTCCTAATGTTGGTCGTTCTCTATCATCTTGATTTGATAAATAATAAATAGTATCACTTAATTTATTTAACATGTTATTTCTCCTCTATTTTAGATATTTATTCTATGAAAGAGAAAATCTACATGTTTATTCTAAAGAAAATAAAATAATTTGAGATTTTCTCATTTTATTTTTTTACCATTGGACTGTACCTCCTTTTTTAATAAGGAAAAGTATACCATATTACTAATTAAATAAACTGTTTTTTGAGAAAATTCACAATGGTTTTCTTCGTGTGATAAATTATACAAAATATATACTATGTTATTCTATTAAAGGAATTTGGAGGATATTATGGTTAGTTTATTTATATTAAAAGGATTGTCTCTTTCAGGTGCTGAAAAATATTTATTTGAAGCAGGTTATGTAGAAGGAGCAACTATCCAAAAAAATAGTCTTGAATATGACTTTATCTTAATTTATGTTTATGTACTTAATGACGAAGATGGCAAAATTGTTGATCAAGTGGGTTACGCGGAACACTGTTTGATTGATGAAGATGGTGAGCCAGATGCTTTTAAAGTTGAATGGATAAGATTATAAAATAAAAAGCCGCAGCGTCGTCACGCGCTACAGCTCAGAATGGGTTTATGCTCTTTGAGGTTCTCAAAATTTTATTAGCACACCTATGTTAAAAGGGCAAAACAAGGTAATGTAAGAAAATTTACTTCAATGATATTGTTTTTTAAATTCTGTAAAAAATTTGATAGGAGTGATTACAATTGCGCTTCATGGATGGCTAACGGGAAGGTTAGTTCAAGAAGGAGTACAATGAATTAGGAGAATATAGTTCATCATATGGAAAACAGGGGGAACTGTGATTTATGGATAAAACTGAAGAACTTTTAAAAAATTTTGGTTTAGTACCTAAGATAGATTTTGTTGATAGAATCAGAAATTTATTAAAAGAAGAAATAGAGAATGAATCGTCTGAAGATAACGAATACTTAAAAACACTATGTATTCAATTATTTGCTTTAGGATGTGTTGATGATACGCTGTTAATTTGGAGAGCAAAGGAAAAGGACTTTGATACACATGGCTATGTTGATGTTCAACTATTATGTGGTGCAGGGTTGGAAAAGACACTGGGTTATCTCAAAAAAAAGAATACTTTAGAGGCAAAGGAAGAATTAAGCTATTTACGGAAATGTAAAGAAGATTTTGAGGATTTTAATGTAGAAGAAGTCCTGAATTTTTATAAAAAGTATTACGGAATATAGGGATTTATAAGATCATTATAATTCCTTGTTGAACTAATGGGCAGAATAATTGAAGATATTGGCTAAATTACTTGAAGGTTAGGCATAAAAAAACAAAAAAATGGGGAGTAAATCCAAAAATTCAAACCATCAATCATTTACTTTTTCTTTATGATGTTTTGCAAATGCGGTGGAAGTTCAAAAGTTTCCATGTGTTTAAAATCTTTAAGTTTGACTTCATTTGGAGCTATAGAAAACATTAGTTGGTCTCTTCCTACTGGGTTATGTGCACCCAAAACTGGAGTGACTTCAAGGGTTACTGAAAACACAAAACTTGTTCCTATTCTTTCCAAATTTAAAATATTTATTTGATATGGATACACCAAAGGACTCTCGGTAAGATAGTCTGAATAGTAATTAGAAACTGCTTCTTGGATATTGGGTAATAGTAGTGAAAAAAATAAGTCCATTACTAATTCTTCTTTAGAATCTTTAGCAGGCTGATAATAATCTGATTCAGCAGAAGTTAATGTTGTTGATATTAGAAATAACAGTAAAAAATAAGGAACTATAATAATTTTTTTCATTTTTGCACCTCCTTTTTAATGTTTATTTTGTTCGTAAAAGATTAATTTATCTCTACCAAATATTTCACTTTTATTCAAAATAAGCTATAGGGCGATTTAGGTTAATAGAAAGGAAATCATTCGAGGTAGGTAATAGAGTCAACTAACGGCGCAGGCTTGTTTACGCTTATTTAAGTTTTTTAAACGATGGACATAATATATCAAAAACCTCACACAATAAAGAAAAAAGGAGGTTCGATATTGAAGTCTATTTTTAAAGGATTACTTCTTTTCGTTACCTTAGCTTTATTTTTTTCATTAGTAGTCCATGCAGAAAAAAATGAACAAGAACAAGGGAAAAGTGACGAAGGAACTCTAGTTTACCATGTCAAATACGATTATGATGCAATATCCAAATTTTTAGGAATAAGTCTTGATGAATATGAAAAATATTGGAAAAAAGGACTTTCTATAGCGGATATGGCAAAGAAACAGGGAGTATCGAGACATGATGTAGTAGGTTATTTTTATGATTTCCACTATAAAGAAATGCAAAAGTGGAGAGTTGAAGGTCCGATGACAGAAAAAGATTATTTTCACCTTGTTTTTATGTTATCGGATGAAATCGATGAGTTTATTGACCGTAATCCCAATCGTTAATTCAACTCCCACGAAAGAACTTAAATCATCTTTCATTTTCTGTGATGAAATGCAGTTTATTGCGCTTCATGGAAAGCTAATGGGGGCGCTTCTATAATAAATTGAAACGCTTTTTTTCGAGTTGGAGAATCTCATACCGTCAGAGGAATACCAAAAACAAAAAGGTTAGAATATGTGTATCTTAAAGAACTAATCGTATCCTTACTTGAAGGTCGCTGAGCTGCTTAGGTAGCTCTTTTTTTGTTATTCTAACGGAGTAGGATAGTTAAAGAACATTTAGGGTACGTTACTTTTAAAAAGGAGTAACCTACATGAAAAATCCATTCTTAATTAGTTTGTATACGTTTATATTCTCGTGCAGTCTTTCTGTGTTAATAGGAAATCCTGTTTATTCACAATCTATAGCTTCAGATAAAATTGAATATTTATATCCTGCAAATAAGGAAAAAGTTTTTGATGAAACTGTAGATGAATTTTACCAGGCATTAAGAGACTTAAAGGATCCTGTACATCAGGAGCTTTATCAAAGATATAAGCAACGGTCAAAGCAACAGCAAATACATGTGGATACTGTTCTTTTTCAAGAAATGCCTGATGCATCTGTAAATTTTAGAAAAAAGTTATTGTTTAATGAAGTAGAAGGATTAAATTATATAACTTTTGATGGAAATATTCTTCGTCCCTACCCAAATATAGATATTAAATACCATCAGACTGTTAGCCCTGATAGGCAAGTTTATTTCTTTTATTCCTTTAAAGACACAGAAAAAGAATTTAGAAGTAGATATGCAATTTATGATGTTGAAACAAAGGAATTGGTAGCAGGCGGAGGTACTTATATGCCAAAGCTCAACCTTACAAGGAACACTTACGATAAAGAAGGATGAATTTAGAGCTGGGAAAAATTAAGGACCAAGAAAAAGTTCGTGGTGTAGAAATAAAAACGATTTATTATGGAACTCCAAAAGATAAAATTTTGATTTGGGAAAAGGGAATGGATTTACCAAAAGCAAGTGGAGAAATAGGAAATATGTTCCACGTTGAATAAATATAAGGGTTTTTTTCTTCGATTAGCTAACAAGCTGCAGAAGTCAAGGCAGCTTTTCTTATTGAGCTAATTAAGCAGGTTAGTTAGTTTCGGCGAACCATGTATGTGAGGTTTAAAATTGAGAGCTTTAGTTAATGCATTTTGAATGAGGCTCTAATATCGTGTGCAAAGTAAAGAAAGATTAGTTAGAATATCTGATAAATATTGTGCAGTAAAGAAAAAATATTTGGTTATCGATTAGTTCTATTTTTAAAAAAGTTTGAAGTTAACAAAAAAGCAATGCCTATAAAAATGTATAGTAGTGCTACAGATTTGTTCGGAATAAATGAATTGTAACTAAATGGACCGAGTGACGTTCCAAGTCCACTTATAAACATAATGAAGCCTATCCAATAAATGAATTTCCCAATTGTAGTATGTGTTTTCATATATATATAGATACCTCCTGAAATGTGGATTATCGTATATCAAAGCATAACATAATTAGAAAATTTTTAGAACGGTGGATTAATTTAATTACCGCACAATTTGAGAAAAGAAACTATTAAAGGGTCACTCGGTTGAAAGTGACCCTAATAAATTACGAGTAATTATTTGAATTTTTCAGGTTTAGCAACTTTGATTGAAGTCACTTCTCCACAATTTTTGCAAAATGACAAAATAAGTGGGGAACCAGAAGCAATTAAAGATCCTATAGGCCTAACGTTACTGTCTGTAGTAAAACTACCATGTCCAAGTTGCCCAGTTGCAAAAGAGTCGTAACCACAAACCTTGCAGACCGATTTATCATTCTCCATAATATCACCTCATAATGAATTGACGCTTCGCTTTCGCGCAGAGCAGAGCCTCCTGGGGGCGTCTAATGAGCCGCTTGGGGCTATAGAAAGAAATGGTGCAGAAAGGGAGGAGGAATTTTGCTGAATAATACTTTAAATATGTTGAATAATAATTTTACTAATCCAAGCAGCAAAGATAATCCAGATAATTATAAAAAGTATTCCAACAAACCAATTCTTTGGTTTTCCAGATAGTTTCAACTTTTCAGCAGCTTCTTTATTATCCTCAATTACATGTGGAGGAATTAATTTTAAAGCGAGAATAATTCCAAAAGGTACAATTATTAAATCATCTAGATACCCTAGAACAGGAATGAAATCTGGAATTAAATCTATTGGGCTAAAAGCATATGCAACTACGAACATTGCCACAAGCTTAGCATACCATGGTGTTCTGGGATCTTTATAGGACAGATAAAGTACAAATAAATTTTGTTTTAATTTTTTTGCAAAGGCTTTTAATGTTGAAATTAAACTGTTGTTCATTGAAGATCTTCCCTTCGTTACTATGAAGTATAAGTTATCTAAGTAAAAAGGGAAATAAAAACTAATGAACAATATGAGGATTAAATGAAAGAGGATGGGACTTAACTGGTCAAAACCTTAAAAAGCGCGAGAAATCAATTTTAGAAACGTTGATTTCGCGCGCTCTTCTGATTTTTTTAATTTTGCTTTGAAAAGATACTTATGTCTCAGCCTCAATCCCCAAAGGTAGTTGCTTTTCAAAAAATCTTACCGAACAATCTAAGTAAATAACAATAGTGGTGGGATAGCAAAATGCGATTACAGCTTGGGGCGATGCTAAAGAAGCTATCCCGAAACTAATATATGTAATGGGATCTAATAACATGACAACTATAGAATAAAGGGCAATTGTAAAGTGGAGAAAGCGTCCAAAATACTAGGGCGTGACGGTGTGTCAGGCTTATCGTTCTATAGTTATATACTATATTTCTCCACATGAAAATTGCACCTCCTAGGGTCCTAGGGTTAGATGTGTCCGACAATTGAAGGGCAGTTTAATTTTTAATCTCATAAAAATTATTATTTTAAAGGGATTCCAAGTCCTAAGGCAGAAGCAATAGTTATAAGAGAGGTAATAACACCAAGTATTGCAGTTAATTTCTCTAATGGTTTTTGAGCTTTCTCTTTATCTCCATTGTTTATATGAGTTTGAAGGAGTTCAAAATGCGCTTCTGCAATTTCTCGTTGTTCATCTGATAGGCGTTGAATATCTTCGTGAAGTTGTTTTAACGCAAGAATAATATCATCAGATCGGCTAGCTATTCCTTGATTCAGTGTACCGTTGTTCTCAATCGTTATATTACCTTTGTTTTCTCCGAAAGTTAAACCACCATATTTACTAGATTCACCCATATAACCATCTCCTAAAATAATAGTTACTTGCCCGAGTTTCGATACTGTATCTAATAATTGACCAGAATTTTCTTTTGCTAAAATATCAATAATTTCTCTTAAACTCTCAGGTTTATTTTGTTTACTTAACCCGACATTAGCCCTTTTGTTATTATTTTTTTTTTAGAAAAACTTTGTTTGAAATCTTCACTTAATTTAATGATTGGAATAGCGTTTAAAGGATCAAAACAATTTTCGGCCCCACAATACTTACAAGTAAGAGAATCCATATTTTCCAATTCATGTTTATTGGCAGTTAAAATACTTCTACTACATTCCTCACAGTGGAATTCTAATTCTATAACGAGCGCTTCTTGTTTTTCTAATTCAGATAATTTATCAATAACTACTCCAAGAGGTAAGCCAGTTATTTCTGCAATATAACTATGGTAAAATTTATCAACTTTACTTATAGCAATTGCCTCGAGTGCATTATCTATTTTTTGAGAAATTTCCCATGGTTTTAAATTGCTCACAACTTTTACCTCGCAAAATCAATTTTTCTCTAATATAATCCAATACATGTTCAGACGCAAATACATTGAACTTAAATGTCTTTGTAGTTACGCCAATTCGAATAGAATATTCTTGTACTACGCCACCAACACTATGTTCAAATAGTATTGATCCTTTTTGTTTGGATAAATAAGGCTCTAAATAATTATACAATGGTAAGCCCCTTAACTCTCTAATGCTACCTAATCCTATTGTTTCAAGACCACTTAAAAGTAACAAAGTAAAAGGTGTTGTTTCTAAAATGCTGGTAATATCTTCGCTATTTAAGTTTTGCTCAAGAGCTGATAATTCACCATTAGTATAGTATTCATCAATTGCAGAAAGTATTCTTACAATAGATTTACCTTGCGTTTCTTCAAATGTATTTACTAATCCTGCTGGTCTTCCTGTAGCATCAATAAGCCTTCCTTGAAGAACATCAGCTAAAGGCTCAAGAGTTCCGCCATACTTCTGTAAGAAATCATATTGTTTGAATTCATATTCTTCATCTACAATTTTAGCTAATCCAGCAATAATTTTCTTTGCAACAGCTGAACTTGCTCGTACTTCAATTATTCCCTTAACTTCATCAATATAAACTGTCGTAATTTCATGTTTAATGTATTCTCTTCGGTTAGTTAAAAAGTAATCTACATTTACCCCTGTTCTATGAATAAACCTTAAATAATATGCTTGTGAACCTTCGATTTCAGTAGCAGCAATAATGGCAGGTTCAATGGGAACATTTTCGCAATTTGGTGTAATTACTGTTTCGAAAGGGTTAAATGGCATTTTATTAATAATACTTTGTTTAAGTCCAGTTAAACCAGCTGGATTTGTAGTTCGATACCAAACTAAAGAAACGGCCCCAGTAAAAATATTATTGCTTATCGTTGTAAGAACATCTCCTTCAATAAGTTCAAAAGCGTTCCATACTCTACTTGCTAGTTCATTTACATTACCTGTTGCTTCTAAAGTCATATCACTACAAACCTCTTTAAGTAGAGTTTTGGTCATTCTATTCAAGTCTTGGGGGAAAATTAAAGATTTTATTGTATTCATTTAACACCCTCCAGAATTATATTCTTTATTCGATGAATGTATGCCCGTATCTATTAATTAATATTATATGCATTGCATACCCAAAAAATTACAAAATAATACTAATAGAAAGAAGTCGGGATGACTTGGAACTTTATACGTCAAAATGAATAAAAATTAGACGAAATGACTTGTGCGTCAAGATGATCCAAGCAATTGGGGATATTTATATACGCAAGCAAGGTTGAAAAGAAATCTTCTTAGAACTATAAAAAGTCACTCATATAAAAAATGGGTGACTTTCTTCTATAATATATATAAATTTTGAGTGGGTACAAGTGAGGGGATTTCACAAAAAGACGAAATGACTTAAGCGTCAAGATGATCCAAGCAATTGGTGATATTTAGATACGGAAGCAAGGTTGAAAAGAAATCTTCTTAGAACAATAAAAAGTCTCGGGTGGGTACAAGTAAGGAGCTTTTATAAAAAGACGAAATGACTTGAGTGTCAAGATGATCCGAGCAATTGGGGATATTTATATACGCAAGCAAGGTTGAAAAGAAATCTTCTTAGAACTATAAAAAGTCATTCATTAAAAAAATGAGTGACTTTCTTCTATAATATATATAAGTTTCGAGTGGGTACAAGTAAGGAGCTTTTATAAAAAGACGAAATGACTTGAGCGTCAAGATGATCCAAGCAATTGGAGATATTTAGATACGCAAGCAAGGTAGAAAAGAAATCTTCTTAGAACAATAAAAAGTCACTCATTTAAAAATAAAAATGAGTGACTTTCTTCTATTATATTTTAAAAATCTTGAGTGGGTACAAAAGGATGTGTTGAATTAACTTTAATACTTTAAACGAAAAATCCTGTTCTTACACTTAAAGAATCTGTGTTAATTCTGAGTTCACAAATCTTTGGGCAGTAATGATAACACCTGAAGCTGTTAGCCCGTAAACACTAAATAATCCGCCAGTTTGATTTGGAGCAATTTCTACTTCATATTGTAATGAGTTCCCTAGACCTCGAGTGAAAAAAGTAGAAGCATTAGCACCTACGCTAAAGGAAGTTGTTGATAGTAGTTGTCTTGTGCCGTTTAGTCTGAAAACTCTGATTGTTCCAGTAAGCGTACCTCCAGTGAGATTAAGAACTTTAATACGAACGCTATTTGCATTTGCTGGTTGATTCCCTGTATTTTCAACTGGACCTGTAGTCAAAGGCATTTGAAATTCACCTCCTTGCGAAATAAAAGTTTTATAATCTGCAGATTACATAATCATAATATTCAAACTCTATTGAAATGCTATAGACATATGAATCAATTTGCTATAAATAAAAAGAAAACATATGAAAGAAAACCTATTCTGGATCAATGTATTTTAGTAGCTATACATAAGTAATGATATGTCTTCATTAGCATGTCAGGAGTAACTCCTATTTATGAGATTTACCATGCCAGTTCTAGGGCAAGGGGACTAATACAATTCAACGCTCGTTTATTGATAGAATTTTCTATTCTGTTATAATTAACTGCGAGAGAGGATGATAAATATGAGCAAAAATATCGTTGTTATAACAGGCGCTGGCAGTGGATTAGGTGCTGCACTGGCAAAAAAATATTCGGGTTTAGGCTATTACATTTGTTTGCTAGGTAGAACGAAATCAAAGCTTGAGGAAACGGCTAAAACTTTAAGCAATGGTCATTCTATTTATGAGGTTGATGTTTCTTCAAAACAAATGGTCGCTCAGATCATTCAATCTATACAAGATGAATTTGGATCAATTCAATTACTCATTAATAATGCTGGTGTTGGGTATTTTGATAATGCTGAAAACTTGAGTGAAGATTCAGTGCATCAAATGATTGATATTAATCTAAAAGGAACAATTTTTTGTACACAAGAAGTGTTAAAAGGTATGAAAGAACGTAATGAAGGAACGATCGTCAATATTGTTTCCACAGCTGGTAAAGAAGGGAAAGTAACGGAATCTGTTTATTGTGCAAGTAAATTTGGAGTTAAAGGATTTACAGAGAGTCTAGCATTGGAATTAAACGAAACAGCCATTAATGTTTGTGCTGTATACATGGGTGGCATGAGAACAGAGTTTTGGGTAACTAAACTGTTACAACAAATGTAGACGAAACTATACAAACCCGTATAGAAGTATAGATTTATAACAGAATACCCTTCGTATCAAGCGATTGGTGCGAACTCCACGTTAATTGCTTTTAACTCCTAAAGCCTTGTGACCAAAGCGGAGCTGGAAACGGCAGACGTAACGGTGCGAAAGCAGAAAAAAAACAAGGATGGCATAAGCTGAAAAAAATTACTCAGTGTCCGTAAAGGATCCTCGTGACAACGGAAAACGGTAGCGCTAAGTGCTTTGGCAATGGATGTTTAGCAGCGAAACTCCTAAATCTCTAATGAGACAAGGAAGACGTTCAACGACTATCTCCTTGAGGGAGAGTAAAACCGCAAGCGAATGGCGGAAGAAAAATGTGGCTCTTATTAAAAGATAAGATGAAGATATAGTCTGCGCTTATGTGAAAGCATAAGAGGTCTACTCGTGAGAGAAAGACTGCATGAAGGGTTGCGCCTTTGTGTGAACAAGAAAAATATATACAAATATAAAAATGTTAACAACCTCTCTAAATAGGGTAAAGTATTTTATCTTAGTGAAAGAGAGGTGGTACGCATGGAATTAATGTCCATTGGGAAATTTGCTAAACGTGTTGGTGTAAATGTTGTAACGCTAGGGACAAAGATCAGACTAAAACCAACTAAAGAACAAGAGGTTTTGTTTTGGAAGTCTGCAGGGACTGCGAGATGGGCTTACAATTATTTCTTGGCTGAAAGCGAACGTATTTATAACGACGAGAAGCGTACAGTCAAAGAGGGCGAAGTTCGTAAAAAAATCAATAACGAACTGAAACCAACAACGCATAAATGGCTAAAGGAAGTCGGAAGCAATGTGATGAAACAGGCGGTGAAAGATGCCGATATTGCTAGAAAGCGTTGGTTCGAAGGCATTGTTGAAAAGCCAAGGTTCAGAAGCAAGCGAAGAAGTAAAGTTAGTTTTTATGTAAATTATGAAAGTTTAAAACGAACAAGTGAAGGTTTTAGAGGTGAAAAGATTGGCATTGTAAAAACTTGCAATGCACTTCCTAAACTTAAAAAAGGTCATAAATATTCGAATCCACGCATTTCATTTGACGGACGAAATTGGTTCTTATCCATTGGATTTGAGCAAGAATTTGAGCCATATGATTTGACCGACGAAAGTTTAGGAATTGATGTGGGTATCGAAAAATTGGCAGTTTGTTCTGATGGTGAGTTCAAAAAGAACATCAACAAGACCAAAAAAGTCAAACGATTAGAGCAAAAGTTGAAGCGAGAACAACGACAACTAGCTCGTAAGCTTGTAGCCAACACGAAAGAGTATACTAAAAAACGAAAGCCAATCTATAAAATACCTTTAAAGAATATGAAAAATATTCAAAAACAAAACACTGAAATTCGTAATTTATATAAGCGACTTAACGACATCCGAACAAATCATTTACATCAGTGTTCTAATGAGATCGTGAAAACCAAGCCATCTCGTATTGTAATGGAACATTTAAATGTAAAAGGCATGATGAAAAACAAACATCTGGCGAAGGCGGTAGCCGGGCAGAAGTTATATGAATTCAAACGGCAAATTCAATACAAATGTAAAAAATACGGAATTGAATTTATTGAAGCCGACAGATGGTTTCCATCATCAAAAACTTGTTCTTCTTGTGGACAAATCAAATCAGATTTGAGACTGAAAGTCAGATTATTTATCTGCTCTTGTGGATTAAAGTTGGATAGAGATTTGAACGCAAGCATTAACTTAGCAAATTATTCAATCTAAGAAGCTTAACTGAAACTAAGCCTTAGATGTGTACGCAACGATACTGCGGAATTTAAGCCTTTGGAGAGTCATACTAAATGGCAGTAGCTTTGGCGAAACCAGACTCGGAGAATAAGGAAGACACAGAACGAAAGTCATAAGATATAAGTTGTGTCACAGTAGAGATGTCTACATTTTTTAAGAAATGTATATGTTTTTCGTATCGGACGGTATATTTTCAGAGGAACGTACAAAGAACTTAATGGATCCTAATGATATCGCGGATATTATCATGGATAATATTAAACCAAGGAAATTACTAACTGTAACAGAAGTTGTGATTAAAAATAAACGATAACACAGCGATTTGCTGCGTAAAAGATGATGACCAGGCATCAATTTATTTTGAGCTTGGTCTTTTTTGTTACGTAAGATTTCTTTCTAATATGTGGTCGTCTATACAGATTGGTAGCGAAAGACCTGTACATTACAAAATTGTCATGTAGTGTCGTTTTTAGTCATCTTAAACGATGGTTACGGTATTAATTGCCTGTTATAGTAAACCATGTTGTTAGCTTATACCTAGCGATACTTTTTGAAAGCATAGATCCAAAGGAGAAATGAAAATGAAATCATCCAAAATCTATCTGTTTATGATAGCTATGATAGTAGCGTTTTATAGTTTTTCGCCAACAATCGTAAATGCAAATTCAGATGAAAAAATTCAAAAAATTGAAAAATTTGTTGAAGAGCAAATGGCGATTAGTAAAATTCCAGGGATATCGTTAGTAATTGTAGAGAAGGGGAAAACGGTCTATGAAAAAGGCTTCGGATATGCCGATGTTAAATCAAAAACACCAGTTACTTCTGATACATTATTTGAACTTGGATCTACATCGAAAGCATTTACAGGACTAGCCATTCTACAATTGGGGAGGGAAGGATTGTTAAAACGATCTGATGATGTCCAAAAGTATATCCCATGGTTGAAGTTAAAATATAATGGGGAGCAGCAGTCGATTACGATTAATCAGTTACTCTATCATACAAGTGGGATTCCAACGATCACTATAGCTAATATCCCTGAAAGTAATGAAAGTGATGCCCTTGAGTTGACTGTGAAAAAATTACTTGATCAGCCATTAGATCGAAAACCAGGTAGCTCATTTGAGTACGCAACACTCAATTATGATGTTTTGGGACTCATTGTCGAAAAGGTATCAAAACAGCCCTTTGATGTGTATATCAAACATCATATATTAGAGCCACTCAATATGAATGATTCATTTGTTGGTCTTCACCAAGTTAATTCTAATGAGATGGCGTCTGGTTATAAAATCGGACTTATGAGAGAGCAGCCTTACACACCGCCTATCTATCGTGGAAATATACCTGCTGGATATATTATAAGCAACACGAATGATATAGCAAAATGGTTAAAACTACAGTTAGAAAGTAGCCAAATTTATTCTATTGATAATAAATTAATTCAAGAATCGCATATTCCTGATCAGTCTGTAGAGCCTTTTGATAAGGATACATACTACGCTAGTGGATGGGGAGTAATGGAAAGCGATAAAAAACAATATATCCTCCATGCAGGTGAAAATCCAACATTTACATCTTATTTCATCATGCAGCCTGATGAACAATTAGGAGTGGCCGTCCTGTCCAATATGAACTCAAGCTATACAACAGCTATTGGTCAAGGTGTGATGGATCTGTGGGAAGGGAAAAATGTTAACAATAATCATTCTGACAACTTACAAAGGATAGATAAAATCGTGACGCTTTTGTGTGTGACTATCGTTGGACTGGTGATGTTTTTAAGTATTTTATTGCTAACAACGGTGAGGAAGATTGTTAAAAAACAGCGAATTAGAGTATCGTTTAATGCAAAAAGGACGTTCTTCCTAATTATCCATTCTTTAGTTGTAGCAATATTTTTAACACTTTTATTGATGTTCCCTAAAATTGCAATAGGGGTAAATTGGGAATTTATTAAAGTATGGGGTCCAACTTCAATTTCTGTGTTATTTTATAATGCAATCGTGACAAGTGTTATATTTTATTTGTTAGGTTTATTGCGTATTTTTACTAAAGAAGAAAATAAGTAAGAGATTTGATTGATTATGAAAAATATGGTAGTGTAAAAGGAACTTTAGGTGGAAGGGGAGAGTCCAAATGAAAAAAAGATCATTGCGTTTTTTAAGTATGGGTATTGGATTCTCAACTGCTGTTTTTTTCTAAAATTGAGTTTTTAGGGAGAAGTCTGCCCTTTTTTAGAAAAATAAAACCTAGAGGAGATTGAACATGAAAAATAGAATTACACGTAAAAATCCAATCCAAGCACCTAGCCCTGTTGGCAATTACAGCCATCTGACCATCATCCCTAAAGATGCAACAATGTACGCATTATCCGGACAAATTGGGGTAGGGCAAACCGGTGAATTGCCATCGCTACTAACTGAGCAGGTTAAGAATACATTAAAAAACATCCAAATTATATTAGAATCAGAAGGACTAAACGCAGACAATGTGGTGAAAGCTAATATTTGGGCAACAGAAGAAATTGATTGGGATGATTTCTATCGACAATGGGAAACGATGTTTGGCAATCCTTATCCTTCTATGACAATCGCTTATATTACTGCATTAGGACTTCCTGATATTAAAATAGAAATTGATATTTGGGCCGCTAAATAAAAAGTAAAAATCGACAAAATCCTCAGAGGTTTTGTCGCTTTTTTAATATAATCATCTTCATAAGTATTGGACAACAAAGAAGGTCACTACCTAAGTAGAAATGCCCAAAATAATGAGGTTTGATTTTTGCCGAAGGTATGAGTAAAGATAGAATTAAATAGGGTACACTACCACTATGTGTATATAAAAAACCTGCTGTTAGGTCTTTGTCATTCTTCATTCTATTTTTTTGAACTATTACGTAATGATGGTATTGTCCAGTACGTGCCCATTCGCCACAACCATTCTAATGGACCAAATCTAAAGAATTTTAGCCAAAGCTTACTAAATAGTAATTGGAAAATGTAAATGCCTATGCAAATCCACAGAGATTGGATCAAACGAATATTGGCAATTAGCTGAAAGGCATTGCCTATAATTAAGATTAGCGCTGTTTGCCCTAAATAGTTTGTTAATGCCATTCGACCATATTCTTTTAATGGTGAAAGTAAGAATTGGCATAATGGATGTTGCAGTAAAAGCATTAATAGTCCAACATAAAATGCCGATACAAATGGGCTGAATTGAAGCCCTATTAGTGCAAATTTTTCAACGTTAGTAACATGTTCTGTAAATTCATTCTTTGACATATCGTTAAAGTTCACTCCTACATCTGGTACATAATGCCATTGATAGAGCAATCCACCGATGCTAATACAGAACATAATAATTGTAAAGGCAAGTAAGCTTTTGCGATTTTCATTGAATTTTTCAAAAATTCGATACTGACCAGCTGCTAATCCCAGTAAAATAAGTGGAAATGGCATAGCAATTTTGATTCCATAATAAGCTGTCACAGCTAACAATATAAGCCCTATAGTTACGTTTATTTCTTTTCGAACTTTGTAAAATGGTAATGCTATCAGACCGAATATCGCATAGACGGTTAGTGCTTCTCCTGGCTGAAAATAGAAATGCACAAGTCCGATTAACAATAAAATAATCATTCTTCTAATGAATAATAAATATGCTTTTTCATTTTTAGCTTTTGCACGAGAAATAAAAATATAAAAGCCAACACCAAATAAAAATGAAAAAATGGAGAAAAACTTCCCTTCCACAAAAAGCATTAAAAATCTATTGTACGCAATATCAACAGATGTATTAGGTGGTTCAATCCACAAGAGTGCTGGAATATTTACCAATATAATTCCTAATAAAGCAAATCCCCTTAAATAATCTAATGTATCAATTCGTTTGTTTAATTCAATTGGTTGCATTTACCTCTCCTCCTCACTCACAAAGTATACAGAAGTTCCTAAAATAGTAGTAACGATGAATGTTACGCCAATCTTACAAAATCGTCATAAAGCATTAATCATTTACTTGATACATAGATAAGATTTCTTTTGCTTGCTGTCTTAAAATATTGATTAATTCTTTTGGTTCTACAATTTGAGCATGTACACCAAGTCGATAAAAGAGGGAGCTAATAAAATTAAGCTCACCTTTGTCTATAATAGAATCTATAAAACCTGTGCCATCTTCATTTATGATAACTAAATCTTCAAGGCTTGGTTCGCTTTTGCATTGTCGTACACCTTCCCTTGATAATAGTACATGTAAACGAATGGGTTGTTTAATCTCGTAGGTGTTGCCAAACCACTCCTCCAAATTTAAAAATTCCTCTTTGTTTTCTTCGCTTTCTACGATAGAAAGAATACGATCTACACGAAATAGTAATATTTTTTGTTTAGTGAAATCAAAGGCAGGCATATACCATAATCCATCATGTGCGTAAACACCAAGAGGATGAATATGTTTCGTAGTTGTACCTGATTTGGATTCATATTGAATATGAAGATTTTTATTTTCAATGGCTGCCTCTAAAGCATCTTTCAATAAAGGTGTTTCAATGGCTCTTTTAGGATTCCAAAAGGCGATATAGGATTGAAGTTTATTCACTTTCTGTTTGGCGTCATGTTGAAGCGAGCTATATAATTTATGAGAAGCGGAGGAGATTTCCGCATCAAAGGGCAGATCACGATAGTATTTGAGTGATTGAAACGCAAAGAAAATTGAAACGACCTCATCTTCTGTAAATAAAATAGGGGGAAGTAGTCTGCTAGTGAGGACAGTATAGCCACCGTTTCGTCCTTGTTCTGCGTAAATAGGCAAGCCCATATCGCTTAAATCTAAAATATATCGATGAACCGTGCGAATCGATATATTGAATTCATCAGCAACTTCCTGTGCAGTAAATTTCTTTTTTGCGCTAACAAATAGAAGAATATCTAGTAAACGTTTTGCTTTTGACATTTTCTCACCTTTTTTCATTTAATCATGCCAGTAGTTGTCATGTTTTATGATTAGTATAAATAGTGTTCATGAGTTTTTCAAAAGAGAAAGGGAGATGACGATATGTCTCGAGAAATCATATTATATGTTGCCACTAGTTTAGATGGATTTATTGCGAAAGAAAATGATGATTTACAATGGCTGGAAGAAACAGAGGTGGAAGGGGATGCTGGCTATTCCAACATGTATCAATCCATCGATACCGTTATTATGGGTAAAAGAACGTATGATTACGTTATAGAGCATACTGAGACTTTTCCATATCCCGATAAGAAATGTTATGTATTCTCGTCGACATTAAGAGGTAAAAACGAACATGTTGAGTTTGTGTATGAGGATGTCGTAGCTTTTTCGAAAAAATTAAGGGAACAGGAAGGCTCGAAAATATGGATGGTTGGTGGAGCTGACATACTTGATGCATTTATGAAGGAACAGTTAATAGATGAATTAATTATTACGATTACACCGCATCTATTAGGCTCTGGAATCCCATTGTTTAAGGGGAAAAATCCATATCAAGATTTGAAGTTAGTAAATACCCAACGCTATGGGCAAATGGTGCAAATGCATTATATGGTGATGAAAGAGGCTTGATCATAAGCCTCTTTTCTATGATTAAGATAGCGAATGATAGATTTCACCCATGATTCCCTTCATTTGATGTACCCCTGTATCAGTATTCGTCATCATGATCATTCCTTTTTCTAGAAATGGATAGGCTACTAGCATACATTGAAACCCAACACCCCAGCCAAGAGATGAAAATTCGAGTTTCTCGTCAGCACCATCCAGAAATACACCAAGGCCTGTCCATTCCTTACTTCCTTGAGGTCGAAACAATTCATTTATTTGTGTTGCTGTAAGACCAATTTTACTTTGTCCTTTTACAGCATTCATAATATCTAATAATAATTTTGCTAAATCGTTTGGAGTAGTCCATATACCACAAGCTGCAAGAAATGGATATATAGAGTATTTCCCTGAAATTAACGCGCCATTTTGATCATGACCACAAGCTAAATTGGCCGTATTGAATGCTGGAATATTGGTAGAAAATATACTGTTTGTCATGTTCAACGGTTTGAAAATAAATTCGTCCATAAGAATTGAAAATGGTTTGCTCATTGTGTCTTCAATAAGTAATTGAATGACACAATAGCCTGCATCCGAATAGTGAAATTCATTTTCGGGTTCATACGTTACCTCAATAGGGGTATTGCAGTAAGGAGTTTTACCATTCAGTATTTCTACCATGGATGGCATGTCATTGAAAGTTTCTACCGTCGTAAAACTGCCTTCCGGTTCCACAATACCGGATTGATGACAGAGTAAGTTGCGTAATGTAACTTTTTTATGCTTTGTAAATGCATTGTCAGGTACCTTCCATGAAACTAGCTTCTGATTGACATCTTCATCTAAGTCTACTAGCCGTTGTTCTACTAATTTCAGCACTAAAATACTAGTTAAAAACTTGCTAATCGAACAAGCATTGAAAATTGTGTGCTCATTAATTTTATTATCGGTACCTGCTTCAGAAACACCAAAGTAATCTGCCTTACTGATTTTTCCCTTGTCGATCGCTACATGACTCAGGCCAGCTACACGATTATGCTCCATACGTTCACTAATGTTCATCCTCTATTTTTCTCCTAACTTTTTCTTTAATATAACATAAAAAGGAATGTACGTTCTTGTTTAGGGGTTTTTATTTTGTTAACCGTGCATGTACAATCATAGATGGACTGTCTTTTGTAAAGTCACTCTTGTTCCATGAACCATATAAATGTAACAATTCAAATCCATTTTGAGCTAGAAGCCTCTTCATTTCCATTGGATATGTATAGCGAAGTAGTATGGAATCTTCGAAAGTTGAAGCTGAATGTTCTAGCTTATGTAAAGCATGGCAAGTCAAGATTTGTGTGACAGGATCATATTCTTCGCGGTGCAGAATCGTTAGTTTTTCACCGTTACTATTGACCAAACTTTCTTCGTATTCATCCATATTAGAAAGCTCACATAAAATAGCATTTCTCGTATCGAATACAAATTCTCCTCCTTCATGTAAGTGCTTTTTAACAGACTGCAATAAAGCATTTTGACTTTCATTACTTAAAAAATGTTGAAATGAATTACCTGTCATATAGATGAAATTTGATGAAATCGGTAATTGAAGCTGTGTACAATCTTGCACAGTAAAATGCACATGGACATTGTGCTTTTGTGCTTTATCCATCGCTAATTGAAGCATCCCTTCATGGATATCTACTGCATAAACATCGAATCCTTGCTTGGCCAGGGGAATAGCTAATCGACCTGTGCCACAAGCTAGTTCAATAATTGTATCTTTTTTCTTTTTAAGGTGATTTTCAATATAATGCAAGTCATCTTGATAATTTTCATAGAGGGTATCATATTCTATAGGGTTTTTATATTTCTCTAAATTACCGCTGAATTCATTTTGATACATAAAAAATAATCTCCTTCGATATAAATTTTCTCTATTCCAGTGTACAGAATATTATATAATAAATACAATTATCCTATAAATTAGGTTTATTACCATAACGTGGGGTTTATTTCCATTCCGACTGGGCGCTTTGTCGCTGACGCTTCGCTTTCGCACAGAGCAAAGCTTCCTGGGGGCGTCCGATGAGCCGCTTCGCTTGCGCTCCAGGGTCTCGGGGCAACAAATGTTTTTCTGTGCGAAAGCGTAGTGCAAACGCAGCGTCAGCGACAGGATGTTGGTCACGAAGGCGTTATCACAGGACGTGATGATTTTAGCCTGCGTTCCTCTATCGATAATCCCCAAGGAGTCGCCCAGCCTCCACTCCAATCAACTTATATACATAGTATACGTTTTATCAAACGCCATCATCGATTTTGGGTGTAATCCACAAATTATCATTCTATAAAAAATGAAAAGGAGGGCTCGTTTGAACAATAAATTTCCGCGGAGAATACATATCATTGGCTCTGTTGGTAGTGGGAAAACAACTTTAGCAAAAGAATTATCTACAAAATTCAATATTCCTCATTATGAATTAGATAATGTTGTTTGGATTAGGAAAGAAGCAGGGGATATAAGAAGGACCGAACAAGAAAAGATAGATCATCTAAAAGCTATTATTCGAACTGAAAATTGGATAATTGAAGGCGTCCATTATGAAGATTGGGTAGCACAAAGTCTTCATCATGCCGACTTCATTATTTTTTTAGATACTAATTATTTCATACGCATCTATCGGATCATAAAAAGATTTATTTTACAAAAACTAGGTCTAGAAAAATCGAATTACAAACCTACTTTTGCAATATTCATTAACTTGCTTAAATGGAATCGTCGTTTTGAAGAGATTGTCAAACCCGATTTTTGTCATAAATTTGAAATGTATCGTGACAAGCTATTGGTCGTAACAAATAAAAGTAAAATAGTTGAAAAAAGCATATCCAAAAATAATGGATACGCTTCTAAATAATTTTAAGCATTTTTCTTCGTTCTCGCTGTACGTTTTCTTGTTGTTGGCTTTTTGGTTTTTTCTAAGGAAGCTTGAAGTGCGGTCATTAAGTCCGTGACATTATCAGGAACGGGACGTTTATCGCTAGTGGAGATTGTATTCGTAGCTTTTTTCTCCTCAATCAGCTCCATTAAAGTATTGCGGTAGTCGTCTGTATATTTTTCAGGGTTAAATTCAGTTGTTAATTGATCTACGAGCATTAGTGCTGTTTCTAGCTCTTTTGGAACAACGTTTTGTTCACTTGGTAAGTTCGGTACATCACTCACACTTCTTACTTCATCAGGGTAATGAATGGTTTCCATCACTAGCGCGTTTTGATAAACACGGACAATTGCTAATTGCTCTTTTGAACGGATCATAATTTTGGCAACGCCTATTTTACCGGATTGCTCTAATGTTTGACGTAATAGGGAATAGGCTTTACTGCCAGTTGTATCAGGGGATAAAAAATAAGTACGTTCAAAATAAATAGGATCAATTTCGGTTAATTTCACAAAATCAATGATCTCAACGGCTTTATCCTCATTTTCCTTGCGCAAGTTTTCTAATTCTTCTTGGTCTAATACGACAAACTTATTTTTTGCATACTCATAAGCCTTCACGATATCCTCATCTTTAACTTCTTGGTTACAGCCTTCACAAACTTTTTTATAGCTAATAGGTGTATGACATTCTTTGTGGAGTTGTCGCAGTTTAATGTCTTTGTTTTCAGTAGCAGCGTGTAGTTTCACTGGTATATTGACAAGACCAAATGAGATACTGCCTTTCCAAACTGTATGCACTCGTATCACCTCGTTTTTCTTACTATGATATATTTTGCTTATTTTTATGTATCTTAATGTGAAATCGTCAAAAACTGAAGATAAAAAGCAAAGTAGGTATTCATATGAAACCAATGCTGTTAACAGAAGTGCTTGAAACGCCAAGTGGTGAAGAGTGGATGTATGAAACGAAATATGATGGATTTAGATGTATGTTAGTATGGGCTGAACAGCCAATGTTAATAAGCAGAAATGGCAATAACTTAAATCATTTGTTTCCAGAGATCCTGGATTTTTGTAATAGCCTATTTGATCAAATTAAAGCGTTTTTACCCATAACATTTGATGGTGAGTTAGTTTATTTAACGAATGATTTTAACAGTGATTTTTCGTTAGTTCAAAAAAGAGGGAGGATGCAAAATAAAGAAGTGATTGCTGCGCATGCAAGCTCCTTTCCGTTTCATTATATTGCATTTGATTTACTAAGCTATAAAGGCGAGTCACTGACAAATAAATATTTAAAAACACGTAAACAGCAACTTTCAAAGCTTTTTACGACTTTAAAGCTCCCTGTGACTGTCAATTATGAGGATCAACGCCCTTTGCAAGCGATTAGCAGTGTGGAGCATAGTGAAACACTTTGGCATGCTATAAAAGTTTACAATGGGGAGGGAATGGTTGCGAAGAAGAAAACGAGTAAATGGATGGAAAATTCTCGCTCTACACATTGGGTAAAAATTAAAAATTGGCGATTTGTAACGGTTATCGTCACAAAATATGATCATGGAAATGGTTATTTTCACGGCTCTGTTTATCAACATGACGAGCTAGTAGAAATAGTTAGTTTTAAACATGGACTGTCAGAGGAAGAGCGTAAAACACTTATTACTTTTTTTCAAGCGAATGGACAAAGGAGTAATGAAACATGGGAACTGGAGCCATCCATCTGTGTTGATATAGCATGTATTGATTTTGATGGCAGCAAACTTCGAGAACCACGTTTCCATGCATTTCGGCTGGAGAGGTTACCGGAGGATTGTCAATGGCAGCACATGCAGCGTCAACTTTTTCCTATTCCAGATACGGTTCATATTACGCATCCTGATAAGCCTATTTGGCCAGAGATCGATATTTCGAAGGATGGGTATTTGCATTATTTACAAATGATTTCTCCGTATTTATTACCTTTTCTGAGAAATCGACCGCTTACATTAATTCGGTTTCCACATGGGGTTCCGGGTGAAAGCTTTTATCAAAAAAGTAGTCCCGAGCAAATACCTGCATTTGTATCAACGGGAAGGGTAGGAGACATTAATTATCTTGTATGTAACAATCTGGAAACATTATTGTGGCTAGGCAATCAGCTTGCGTTAGAGCTACATATCCCATTCCAAACGTTGCAAACAGAGCATCCGACTGAGATTGTCTTCGATCTAGACCCTCCATCTGTAGAGCAATTTTCACTGGCCATTCGTGGGGCGCTGGATTTAAAGGAAATTATCGATTATTTTAAGCTACAATCTTTTGTTAAAACATCGGGAGGTAAAGGATTACAGCTATATATACCGTTACCTGAAAATTCCTTTTCTTATGAAGAGGTGCGAGTATTCACTGAATTTATTTGTCGGTTTTTATGTGAGCAAAAACCGGACTTGTATACAATCGAGCGTTTAAAGA
This sequence comes from Lysinibacillus sp. TE18511, assembly GCF_054062295.1. Taxonomy (NCBI): domain Bacteria; kingdom Bacillati; phylum Bacillota; class Bacilli; order Caryophanales; family Bacillaceae; genus Lysinibacillus; species Lysinibacillus sp. TE18511. The sequence goes on along the minus strand of NZ_JBSSFD010000004.1, from coordinate 57,580 downwards.
AGAATAGACATCAAAAATTATATTTAGATTATGTGCAGCATGCAGAAGGTAAGACGATTATTGCTCCATATTCAACTAGAGGCAATGAAAAGGGATTAGTGGCGACTCCGTTACACTGGGAGGAGGTCAATGAACAGTTAACACCAGACCGCTTTACAATTCCAGCTGTACTGGAGCGAATGAAAAAAGTGGGTAATCCATTTCGGGATTTTCGAGAAATAGGGGAGAGCCAGGATTTTCGATCTGTCCTGGATCATTTAAATGAATAAAAGAGAAGGCCAAATTGCTAAGCCTTCTCTTTAACTAAACTTGAATATTGTGAATGCAATATTACAAAAACTAAAGATTTGACAACTCTCTTAATCGTTTTATATTTTGTTGGTAAAACTCCGGTGAACTCCATTCTTTAAAGATTTCAGGGATTTCAATATTCTCATTTGGGTTGCTCTTTTCTGCAATGGAAGTTAATTTAGAAATGTAATTGAGTATTTTTGAGATATCTTCTTTTGTACCCGTTGGACCGTGTCCTGGTACCGCCACATCAATTTCTAGTCTTTCAACCTTTTTTAAAATTTTGCTCCATTTCACAGGGTCAGACTCTTCAAAAAACGTTGGGTGACAATTCACAAATAATAAGTCACCCATAAATATTACTTTCTCATCAGGAATATAAAGCATAGCATCACAAAATGAATGACCACCTCCTAATGTGAAAAGCTTTGCACAGCGTTTCGTTCCTTGTAAGGTTATTTCATTGGTAAATGTTTGGTTCGGTAATACTAATTCCAAAGTGGGTAAAGAATCTTTTAACTCACTCAGTGAATTTATTTGATATTGTATTTTGATATCGTTGGTTTGATTTAGCTGGTCTTTTAAGGATTGAATATAGTTTTTTAAGCCTTGGATATCATTTTTCTGTTTACTGAATCTAGAAGGATGCATGTCTCTTATTTTTGAGTGTGTAATTTGGCTTGAAATAATAACACTATCTTTAAATGTTTGGTTGCCTCGAATATGGTCGCCATGCCAATGACTGTTAACAACCCAAGTAACGGTTTGATTTGTAATTTTTTCTGCTATGAGTCTTAGGTCTTCAGATGCTTGTTGTGTGTTAAATGTATCAAAAACGATAACTTTATCACCTAGATCCACAAAACCCGCATTTGCCACAGCCCCGCTACCTTCTTTGGCTATTGCTGCAAAGATAGTTTTACTAATTTGCTCTAGCGTAAAGTGTTTACTATAAAATGCATCGTTCATTTAACTCACCTCGTATTTTTTAACTTACCTATATTTTCTATATTCGATCATGATTAAAACAATACCTTTTAGATAGTAACAAAGCTGTTCTGCATCTTAATAAAAAGATTGTATGCATATTCGTCTTGCACTTTAATGAATGGTGTTTTTATATGGTAAAATATGAGAAACAATTAAATTGAGTGTAGTCTATGCTTATTTATCAGGGGAGGGAGGAAAGCTTACTCTAGTTTTGAATCTTTAAAGCTCGCTGTCGATGGATATATTCACTACTACAACAATAAGCGTATTAAAAATAAACTCAAATGTAGTCCTGTGCAATATCGAGAAAAGATGGCTACATAGAGTGATAAAGTTAACATTTGAAAGGCAGGAGATTTAGATGGATAAGCAAAAGCAAGACATTACATTCTCGACTAAAGATGGTGTATTCAATATGAGGGTGGGCGCAATAATTCTCCGTGATGGTAACGTGCTGATGGTTAAAAATAGTCGTGACCCTTACTACTATTCTGTCGGGGGAAGAGTAAAATTACAGGAAACGATGGAAGAAGCCATCATCCGCGAATGCTTTGAAGAAACCAAAGTGCATTTTGAAGTGGATCGTTTAGTGTTTATTCATGAAAACTTTTTTCCCGTTCAAAGTGGTCCATATGGAGAAACGCAATTTCATGAAATATCATTCTTTTATTTGATGAAATCAATTGAAGTCGAAGTAAAAAGTGAAAGCTACACCAATGAAGGTATGGAAGAAAGATTAGAATGGTTACCTATTTCGAATCTTAAGGATGCCTTTCTATTCCCAGAGTTCTTTAAATCAGAACTTACTTGCTTGCCTGCAGAAATCAAACATTTCGTAACGATTCAAGAAAAAAGAACATAAAAGAACCGGAGAGAATTTCTCCTCTCCAATTAAGTCTAAAATACAACATTGCCAATGCTTTAATTTTTGGAATTCTTTTTCTCTAAGTAATCGAGAATCCCCATTGCCGAAACATTTGTATCGAATGGGATGGTTTGATAAACGAGATGACTTTCTTCAATGCCATTTTCCTGTAAGTAGTTGTGTAAAAGCTTCTTTAAGCGAGTATCTAGAAATTGTACTTGTTCTTTCAAATCACTTGAGACAGTTAGTGCCTTTTCCCCTTCTGCTAGAAAGAACGGTGTCCAGTAACGCACTTGTCTATAAGCTTCAGCTGGATTTTTATACGCTCCGTAATGACCGAAATACAATTCTGTAGCATGGAGCTTCTCATAAAGCTGAATAGATTGTTCCATTGTATCTGGGTCGTACTGATTTGGTGAAGCGGAAGGAATGATTAAATCAATGGCCTCTCCATCCATCTCTGGGTAACGTACACCTGTTGTATCCCCAACAAACAAACCATTCGTCGCAGAATAAAGCATGGAAACATGATGCTTTGCATGTCCTTCTGTATGATAAAACGTTAGCTGATGTTGACCTAACGACAGTACTTCCTCATGTCCAATTTCTATAATACGCTCTGCATCGATAGGAACAATTGGATCAAATAGACGATCGAATTCGTCAGTATAAACACTTTTTGCACTTGCGATTAGACGACTAGGATCAACCATATGAGAGACACCTCGTGGATGTACAACGAATGAAGCATTTGGACAACTTTGTAAAAATAATCCCGCACCTCCAGCATGGTCTAAATGGATATGCGTAACAATTACATATTGAATATCCTCTAGAGAAATATGTAATTCCTCTAAACCCTCTATTATATAGGGTATAGACGGACTAGCAGAGGTCTCGATTAATGCAATTTTTTCATCGATTAGCAAATAGGAGCTTGTACGTTGTTCCCGATTTAAATCATGTGTATCAATACAATAAAAGTTTGGTGCAAGTTGTTGGACTCTCCCCATTTAAATAAACCCCTTTCGAATGTGTGTGAAATATTCTCTAATGTGCAATTTTTATCTTAAAAATTAGTTGTTATCTTTTATAATAATAGAAATACAATCTGAGTGTCTATTCATTTTTTCAGGGAGATATTAATGGAAAGAGAAGGCTCATCATCATAAGGTGTGGTTGATTTCCGTTCCGACTGGGCGCTTTCCTGGGGGCGTCCGATGAGCCGCTTCGCTTACGCTCCAGGGTCTCGGGCCAACACGATGTTGGTCACGAAGGCGTTATCACAGGACGTGATGCTCTTAGCCTTCGTTCCCCTATCACTGATCCCCGAGGAGTCGCCCAGCCTCCACTCCAATCAACTCATATACATGGCATATGTTTTATTAAATGTCATCCACAACTTTTAGTGATGAGTCCATGAAAAGTCAATCTTGTTAAAAAGAATACAAACAAAGATAGAAAGCTGAATAACATGACTGAGCAAAATGTAACTTCCACAGACCTTAGACTAAAGTCTTTTCAGAGGAGGGTTTTTAATTGCAGCCAATACAGATAGGTGAACTACCAGATGAAATAGGAGAATATCTAAAAAACATTAACTCTATTAAGTTTCCAAGACAAGGATACACCTCGGATGTTGGGATTATTCACAATCATCAAGGCTCTTATGTTCTCAAAAGAACAAAAGGTGAATGGTTTTGTTCTTTGTTAAAAAGAGAGGTTTCAGTACTAAACTGCTTGGCCAAGGAAACAAAACTACTTATTCCGAAAGTAAAGCTATTTGTTGAACAAAAGCAAAATAGTCAATGTTGGGCACTATTTGAGTTCTTACAGGGTGATACGATCCGACTTGCTTTAAAAGATGAGAAAAATAAGGAAACAAGACAAGAAATAATATTTAACTTTGGCAAACTTTTAGCTGATATTCATTCAACGCCTTGCCCAGAGGAACTAATACCCAATAAAAACTGGCTTGAGCAAATGATAAGTCAAGCACACAATAATCTTATGAATAATGAAGTAGATGGAACGAAGGAGTTATTGGAAAAGGTTATAAAGCATAGACCAGATCATTATAAGCAGACGTTCATTCACGGAGATTATACAATTGATAACGTATTAGTTTCCAACGGGAAAATCACAGGTGTGATTGATTGGGGGAGTGGGGCATATGGAGATCCAAGATATGATGTCTCACTAGCAATTCGACCGAAACCAAATGTCTTTGAAAACGAAATCGAAAAACAAATCTTTTTTGAAGGGTATGGTGAAAATATGATTGATGACAAAATATATGATTATTTTGTTAATGGATTATATGAGTTCTTTTAACGCTAAATTTTGGAGGTTGTTTGTTTAATTATGGATATATCTATAGCTGGATTTTTTTTATTTTTAATTTTTTTAACTAATGGTGTGTTTTTATATTTCTATAAATTGAAAAATATATCATTGATACGTATTGGATTATTCGGTGCATTTTTGATACCAGTTGTTCTCCTATCTTTGGTTAAATTAATCTCAAGTATTTTTAGTATTGGTGACGATTTTACTTATATTAGTATGTTTTTCATTATTATATTTTTTTTCAATAGTTTGATTTATGTATTAGTTGGAATTTTTTCTGTTTTAATAGGCTTTTTAAAGGTTCAGACTAAAGATTGATGTAAATGGAAAGTGTTTTTAATATATTTATTTCATGAAGAAAGATGAAATGGGAGAATATAAAAATGATTAAAGGTTTATATGAAGCACATTTACCGGTTAGTAATCTAGAAAACTCGATTGTATTTTATAAAAAGTTAGGGTTAGAACTCGCATATGAAAAAGGAAAAGTTGCATTCTTTTGGATCGTTAAAGGTGAAAGCTGGTTAGGTTTATGGGAAAGTGATAGTGTCCAATTAAAATACCATCCATCAATCCGACATGTAGCGTTTAAAATTGATGAAGAAGATCTTGAGCGTGTAGCAGTGTGGTTAAATTCAATTGGAATTGAAATTCGAACAGAATTTGGTTTTACTTCCGAACATCAACCTCTAGTACTACCAAACAATCCCCATGCGCATGCTGCAATCTATTTCTCAGACCCAGATGGGAATTCATTAGAATTAATAACACCATTGAGATTAGATGTTGATGAAGAATTTAAAATGATGTCTCTTGGAGAGTGGAGAAAGCGTTAAAGCCATTTAACAGCATCCTGAAGTAACTGTAGGTAGCAAGTATTTAAGAGCCTTATACCAATGAACAGTAAGGCTCTTATATGTACTTGAAAGTAAGCATTGTGGTGACATCCTTGACATCTCGAAAAGGGAACAAATTATTGGTGTTAGAGAGACAAAAGAATTCAATTCATAATCTATATTCTTTTTTGATCGAACAGTTACATTTTCATTTCATTGCTGTCATTTGTATATTTAAATGTGATCGCAAAAATTATGGCTAAAACGAAAGTATAGGCTCCAAAAAATAACCAAATATTATGCCAATTTCTTACTCCGTCAACTGTGAAATAGTCAACTACTGTTCCGCTAAAGATAGCCCCCACATAGGCGCCGATTCCATTGACCATTGTGCTGAATAATCCTTGAGCGCTTGCCCGAATTCGAGGATCGGCTTCTTTTTCTACAAAAATGGCCCCCGAAATATTAAAGAAATCAAATGCACATCCGTAAACAATCATCGATAACAATAACAAGAAGAATCCTACTCCGACTGGACTTCCATATCCAAATAATACAAAGCGTAATGTCCATGCCACCATGCTGATAAGTATTACTTTCTTAATACCAAATCTACGTAAGAAAAAAGGAATGGTCAGAATAAAGAATACTTCTGAAATTTGTGACACTGATAATAAAATAGCTGGGTATTTAACAGCAAAGCTATCCTTATATTCTGGGTTCAATGCGAAGTCATGTAAAAAAGGATCACCAAATGTATTTGCAATTTGAAGTGCAACACCTAATAGCATTGAAAAAAGGAAAAACAATGCCATTTTTTTTTGTTTAAAAAGAATAAAAGCGTCAAGTCCCAAAAGGCTTACCAACGACTTATCCTTTATTGCATTGGAAGTTGGGCAATTTGGAAGAGAAAATGAGTATAGTGCAAGTAACATCGACGCTCCACTAGCTATGAAAAGCTGAATATTACTTAATTCAAGTTTAGCAAGACTGATAATCCACATTGCAAGTATAAAACCAATTGTCCCGTAGACACGAATAGGTGGGAAGTCCTTTACAATATCAAACCCTTCTTTTTCTAGGCTAACATAAGAAATTGTGTTCGATAAGGCAAGTGTTGGCATATAAACGACGGAGTTAAAGAACATTATCCAAAACATGAAAGTTGGATCTGAAATTTGAGCAGCGACAAATAAGGTAATCGCACCGAGGAAATGTAATATTCCATATAAAATATTTGCTTTTACCCAACGATCGGCAATAATGCCTATAAGACTTGGCATAAAAATGGCAGCAAGACCAATTGAACTATACACAATTCCAACTTGTGAGCCAGTAAAATTCAACGTATTGATCATATAAGAGCCGAGTGTAACAAGCCACGATCCCCAAATAAAAAACTGCAGAAAAATCATTATTTTTAGACGTAATTTTATGTTCATTTTTTCCTCCTATAGAAGGTGATGAAGTGCTTTTTTTTGCTTAAAAATGGCACTAGCGCTATCCTGCGATATTTCCTTTTATAATTTGAGCTAATACTGTTGTTTTTATGAATTTTTTCATGCATTAATCGATCATCAATAAATTCTTTGTTCTTATTTGAGGAAATACAAAGTAACTTCTTCCACGGACTCTACAACTGTGGACATACCTACAGCCTTTACTACTAATCAGATTCATACGAATTTTTCATTTTGTACTCCATTACGATGTACATGGTCTGTTGCTTGATTTTCAATAGTAGGATTCCAAAGTTTTCATTTTTCCAGGGTGAAGTATTCTTTTAGCCCAACTATGATTTTTAAGCGTGATATATATATATATATATATATATATATATATATATATATATAACAATAATAATTTATCGTTTTTCGATAAAAAAATATTGACTAAGGATTGGAGTTTGGATATTATGTTTATAGAAAGTTGAGAAAGCGGTGGGGCATTAAATAGTAAGAATTGTCAAATTGGTTGAAATTTATAATTGTGTTTTGCGCATTAGTATGATTTTTCGATTCAAAATCCAAACAGGATAAAACAAATAAGTCGTATTAGAAAATAAACTAACTTTAATGGAGGAATATATGATGAAAATAAAATATGTAATTGCATGTACACCCATTCTTTTAGGAGTAATCTGCTTTCTTGCAAAGGCAATCATTGGAGGTAATGTAGCTGCTGATGGCACTTTAGAAGAACCTTTCTTCTTGATTCCAATTGGATATTTATTAGTTTTCTTAGGGATTGTGTCATTAGGTGGAGTGGCGCTGATTTCAATGTTTAAGAAAACACAAGTTTTAAACTAATAAAATGAATTCTTCTATAGCAGGCTACCAACTATAAAATATCTTTAAATTGAAATGATCAGGATTCTCTTAATGAGATCCTGGTCTTTTTTGTGTATTCATCATTAAAATTAATAAATTTGTAAGGAATGAGTAAGAAAAAAGAGAAAATCGATTCGTACTATTAAGGTACAAAATGAAAGGAGAGCGAATCCGTGCTTAAACTAATGGTTGTAGTAATTTCCCTAGCATCCAGTTTTATGGCATTAGGATCTACAGTTGGGATTGGACTGAAGGTTACAAAATATTTAGCATTCATGAATATACTCTTGAAATTCGCATTTATCATTTTTTTAGCTGTTATGTTTTTCCATATATTATTGGATGAATACAAGCATAGTGATGGTTTACCAATACTTAACATAATGAGTGTTACTTTAATGACCGTGCAGTGAGATGACTATATGGAAGAGGAGAGACATGTTACAGCTACTAAAGCAGGGAATGAAGAAATTTTAATTTTGGTTGGTATGTAAAAGGTGCGATTATCGCAAACATCCTAATAACTGCAATAACGTGTCATGTCATTTTTTAGCACAGAGTGAGGGCGGTTTCCCATTACAATGTATCCAGATGTTTACATATTGATTGGCTCAAGCGTGAGAGCAGAGTTTATAGTATTTGCCTCTGTATTGATTGCGAAAATAGTGATTGAAGAATATAAAAATAAAACAATTTTGCTGCTGTTTTTTATCCTCTCAGTCGAAAGAAAATTATCACAAGTAAACGGATGCTAATCGTATCATTGACGTTCATTACTATGATGCTGTCTAATATCGTTGTTGCAGGTTTATTTTCTATTTTTAATATTTATTTCCCTATAGTTTCGTTTACATTAACTGTAAATCAGTTTCCCGGAGAAGTCATAAACATGGTTCCTTTTGTTATCGCCTCTACGGGAATGAGTTTAATTCCATTGTATTTTGGAATGCGTAATCACTCTGTTTCCGCCACAATTAGATCATCACTCATCGTAGTGGTAATTACTTGTGCTTATAACCCAGTCATCTTCTTGGTGACCTCCATTCATTTAAAAATCTAAGTTTAAGGAGAGATTGAGATGCAAATAGAAAGTATTTTTTTCAATCCATCATTTAGTACTCCGTTTTTTATAATTTTATCAATAGTATCTATAATGATTGGATTAAGCTTGATCATTTTTGGTCTTGTAAAGCAAAAAAATTATAAAAAGAGTACGGTAGCGACATGTTGTATTGTTTTAGGTTCTTTAATTATTATTTCACATATAATTCAAATCATTGTGAGAATGGTCTAATTTAAAAAAAGGCTGTCCTAAAAGAGGATTTTAGCCAGGGAACAGTAAATAGGGAAAGGCAGAAACGTTGATTAACAACACTCCTGCCTTTTTAATTCACACAAATTATTTTAAAAGATACTTATTGGACAATCTTAACCGTTAAGATCTGCTTTTAAAATTAAAGAATCTGTGTTAACTCTGAGTTCACTACTCTTTGGGCAGTAATGATAACACCTGAAGCTGTTAATCCGTAAACGCTATATAATCCGCCAGGTTGATTTGGAGCAATTTCAACTTCATATTGAGCCGCATTTCCTACGCTGGCATTTATAAAAGTAGAAGAATTAGCACCTACGTTAAAAGCAGTCGTTGATAGTAATTGTCTAGTACCGTTCAGTCTAAAAACTCTGATTAATCCGGAAAGTAAGCCTCCAGTGAGATTGAGGACTTTAATACGAACGCTAGTAGCATCAGCTGGTAGATTTCCTGTGTTTTCAATTGGACCAGTAGTTAAAGGCATTTGAAATTCACCTCCTTGCCAAATCAAAGTTTTATAATCTGCAGATTACATTTTTATAGTATTCAAACTCTATTGAATTGCTTTAGTCATATTAATCAATTTGTTATAAATTAAAGGGAAGTGTGAGTGGTTTAAAGGAAAAATAATTTAAGATAAATCTGGATTCCGTGAGAAGAAACATATACTAAGCCTAGTTTCTAATTGAAAACAACCAGAATTTTTTTACCATCAAATATACAAAAGGAATATTAACCTAGTGACATTCTGAAATCATTGATTCGTGTTTTTGGATAATATGTGTAGCGAGCGGCGCTGGTTATGTGGGTATTCAAAAGAAATCTTGCTAGGATTGAATCTCAATGACCTTCGCAGTAAAATAATTAACAAAGAACCCGTAAAATAGACGGTCCATTCAGAAACTCCAGTTAAAAACATTCACATTCAAATGTATAAAAATGTCCTTTCAGCAAAACCTTCATATTATGCACAACCAAAAATCAAATACATTAGATTAGAAATTAAGGTCATAAGAATTACTTATTGAAAAAGATAATATTAATGTAATTTACTTATGAATATTAATGCGTTATCATGGGTATTGGAGAAAAGATGCTTTAATTTATTTTAAATAGGCCTTTTCAAAAAGATATTTAGGGGGATCCGCAAATGGCACAAGGTAATTTACACAACAGCCGCGCATCATTCGAAGTTAATGGTAAAACTTATAATTATTATGACTTAGCTGCGATTGAAAAAGCTGGCGTTGCAAAAGTTTCAAACCTTCCTTACTCAATCAAAGTATTATTAGAATCTGTTTTACGTCAATATGATGCATATGTTATCAAAGAAGAGCACGTAAACGAATTAGCAAAATGGGGTAACGGTGCTGATCCAGAAGCTGAAGTACCATTCAAACCTTCTCGCGTTGTATTACAAGACTTTACTGGTGTACCAGTAGTAGTTGACCTTGCATCTCTTCGTTCAGCAATGAAAGAAATGGGCGGCGACCCAAGCAAAATCAACCCTGCTATTCCAGTTGACCTTGTAATTGACCACTCAGTACAAGTTGACAAATACGGTAATGCATCTGCATTAGCAGCAAACATGGACCTTGAATTCGAACGTAACGCTGAGCGTTATAACTTCTTAAAATGGGCTCAAACTGCTTACAATAACTTCCGTGCTGTACCACCAGCAACTGGTATCGTTCACCAAGTAAACTTAGAGTATTTAGCTCCAGTTGTACACGTAAACGAAAATACTGACGGTACATTCGAAACATTCCCAGACTCAGTAGTAGGTACTGACTCACATACAACAATGATCAACGGTATCGGCGTTCTTGGATGGGGCGTTGGTGGTATCGAAGCTGAAGCAGGTATGCTTGGTCAACCTTCATACTTCCCAATCCCAGAAGTTATCGGTGTTAAATTAGTTGGCGATCTTCCAAACGGAACTACTGCTACTGACTTAGCATTAAAAGTAACTCAAGTATTACGTCAACGTGGCGTAGTTGGTAAATTCGTTGAGTTCTTCGGACCTGGCGTAACTAAATTACCACTAGCTGACCGTGCGACAATCTCTAACATGGCTCCTGAATATGGTGCTACATGTGGTTTCTTCGCAATTGACGAAGAATCATTAAACTACATGCGTTTAACTGGTCGTGACGAAGAGCACATCGCGGTTGTAGAATCTTACTTAAAAGCTAACCACATGTTCTTCGATCCAACTTTAGAGCCAGTTTACACTGACGTATTAGAAGTAAACTTAGCTGAAATCGAACCAAACCTTTCTGGTCCAAAACGTCCACAAGACTTAATTCCACTATCTCAAATGCGTACTCGTTACAAAGAAGCAGTAGTGGCACCACAAGGTACACAAGGTTTCGGTTTAACTGATGCTGAATTCGCTAAAACATCTGTAGCTAAATTTGCTGAAGGTGATGTAGAAATCCCAACAGGTGCTGTAGCAATCGCTGCAATCACTTCTTGTACAAATACATCTAACCCATACGTTTTAATCGCTGCTGGTTTAGTTGCGAAAAAAGCTGTAGAAAAAGGTCTAACAGTGCCTAAATGGGTAAAAACTTCTTTAGCACCAGGTTCTAAAGTAGTAACTGGTTACCTTGAAGATTCAGGTTTACAAACATACCTTGACCAAATCGGTTTCAACACTGTAGGTTACGGTTGTACAACATGTATCGGTAACTCAGGTCCATTACTTCCTGAAATCGAAGAAGCTATCAAAGATAACGACTTATTCGTAACATCAGTTCTTTCTGGTAACCGTAACTTCGAAGGTCGCGTACACCCACTTGTAAAAGCTAACTACTTAGCTTCTCCACCACTTGTTGTTGCTTATGCACTTGCTGGTACTGTGGATGTTGACCTACAAAAAGATTCATTCGGTAAAGACAAAGATGGCAACGAAGTATTCTTCGCTGATATCTGGCCTACAACTGAAGAAGTTAACGCTGTATTAGGTACTGTAGTTAACCGTGAATTATTCCAAAAAGAATACGAAACTGTATTCACAGCGAACGAAAAATGGAATGCAATTGAAACATCAACTGAGTCTCTATACACATTTGATGACAAATCAACTTACATCCAAAACCCACCATTCTTCCAAGGTCTTGCGAAAGAGCCAGAAGCTATTAAAGGCTTAGACGGCTTACGCATTATGGCGAAGTTCGGTGACTCAATTACAACTGACCATATTTCTCCAGCTGGTGCAATCGGTAAAGAAACACCTGCAGGTAAATATTTAATCGAAAACGGTGTTGCAATCCGTGACTTCAACTCATACGGTTCTCGTCGTGGTAACCACGAAGTTATGATGCGTGGTACATTTGCAAACATCCGTATCCGTAACCAAGTTGCTCCTGGTACAGAGGGTGGATTCACTACTTACTGGCCAACAGGCGAAGTAGAGTACATCTATGACGCATGTATGAAATACCAAGAGCAAGGTACTGGCTTAGTAGTACTTGCTGGTAACGACTATGGTATGGGTTCTTCTCGTGACTGGGCTGCGAAAGGTACATTCCTACTTGGCGTGAAAACTGTTATCGCACAATCTTACGAGCGTATCCACCGTTCTAACTTAGTAATGATGGGTGTTCTTCCACTTCAATTTATGCCAGGTGACTCTGCTGAAACTTTAGGCTTAACTGGTAAAGAAGAAATCTCTGTTAACATTACTGACAGCGTAAAACCACGTGAAATCTTAACAGTTACTGCGAAATCTGAAGACGGTTCAGTTAAAACTTTCCAAGCTTTAGCTCGTTTCGACTCAGAAGTAGAAGTAGACTACTACCGTCACGGTGGTATCCTACAAATGGTTCTTCGCGCAAAAGCTGCTGAGTAATCATTTAAATATAAAAACCGATCTCTTAGGAGGTCGGTTTTTGTCTATACATAGAGAAAAATTCGAATTGGGAGGGCTTTGTTTTGCACAAAGATGAACTAAAAGAACGGGCTTTATCAATGGTTCCATTAACAAGTCATTATAAACTAATGATAGAAGAGTATTCTGGAGATAAAATTGTGATGTTTTCGTGGGCAAATGAACAACAAGATGAAAGTATGACTGTAGAATTAGATTGCACTGGAAACCTCATATACTTATCAATTGAAAAAAATGATTCTGGTTCTGAGGCGGATTCTTTATCTATTGATGAAAAAAGAAAAAGTGCCGAACAATTTTTACTTAGTCATTATCCATCTGCTCTGGAAGATTTAACGTTTTCAAAAGCTAAAGAACTATCTAGAGTGGATCGTTTTTATTTTGAACAAATTGTCATGGATTTACCGTTAGAACATGCTAGTTGTTATATAGATGTTAATGCATTAGGAAATATTGTTCGATTTAGATACAACGGAGTGAAAATAAGTCCTACAATCCCTTCAAGGCTAGTTTCGAAGGAAGCTTTAATGGAGCATGTACGAAAAACATTAATGCTACAACTAGTAATTACAAATCTAAGTCATGATGTTTACAATGTGAAGAAAGACGGACTTCATCTAGTTTATGAAGTAAATTCAATTTTTAAGTATCATGCAGATTCACTAGAACCATCATTAACGATTATTCATGATGAAAATGAGCCTGAAAGTTATGCTGCTCTTCCTCCTTTGCCAACTAACTTAATTGCCAAAGAATTTACGAATGAAGCAATCATTGGCATAACAGATGAACTAGAGCTGATTCGAGAAGTGGACATGGGACCAGAGATAGGGATTGTGTGGCGTAAGCGGGATTGGGAGATGAGCGATAAAGATTTATCGATAAATAGCTTTTTTAAAATGCGGGCAGAAGATACAGTAAAAGCTATGATTTCAAAGAAAACTGGTAAAATACGAAGCTTTGGTTGGATGCATGAACGTTTAGGAAATCTACAGCTTAGTCAAGAAGCATGTTATCAAATTGCAATAGACTTTTTACTGAAAATAATTTCTGATTACTATCCGTATCTTCAACGATTAATTCAAGAAGATGAGGAAGAGGATGAAAGAAAATCAAAAACATTTATATTCCATGCCCATAATCAAGGCATAGCTATTCTTGATATGGTTATCGCCGTTGTTAATCGTACAACAGGTGAGATTGATTATTATAGTGGACCAAATTTTGATATGGATGAACTTAGCCAAATTCCTACAGTTCCAGCTATTTCTATGGAAGAAGCGTATCGTCTATTTCTAGAAAATGTCGATTTTCAATTGGCTTGGGACAAAAATTACGATGATGACAAAGAGTCCTATCACCTTGTCTATCAAGCTTGCGATCGGCATACTAGATCACCTATCCGGTATATTGACGCGACTACTGGCGAAATTATTGTCAGTGTTTAACTTTTAAGGGAATTGTTTTTTGTTGGATGAGGGTAATCATTAAAATATAAAACCGATTTCCTGGGAAGTCGGTTTTTTTATCCATTCCTGTCGAAATGAAATGGTCAGTATAGAAATCAATCAAGTAGCGAATAGAACTTCTGAAATGGCGAATAGAACTATGAGTGATGGATAGAACCTCCGAAATGGTGGATAGAATCTCTGAAATCGTGGATAGAAACGCCAAAGTGACGGATAGAACCTCCAAAATCGTGGATAGAATCATCAAAGTGATGGATAGAACCGCCAGCGAAGGAAGATCCCACCAAACCGACGGAAAGAATAGTCAGAGCGACGGATAGGACCATCGAAGCGACGGAAAGAACGGCTAAACTGACGGAAAGAATCTCCAACGACGGAAAGTCCCACCGAAGTGACGGAAAGAATAGTCAGAGCGACGGATAGGACCATCGAAGCGACGGAAAGAAACGCCTAAGGGACGGAGAAGGATAGAAACACAAAATAGCGATTCTAACCATCAAAGTGACGAATAGGATCATCAAATCCATAGTTAGAACCGTAATTATTAAACAAGTTTAAATACTAAATTTGCCCTTCAAACTATAGAACTGTAAACAAATTGCGAATAACATAGAGATTATCGCAAAATAAATCAATGTTATTGTTCCCATCTGTAAGGACAGTACAATCCCACCTAAGCTTGCACCGATTGCGCTGCCTAAATAATTTACAGAACTGTTTAAAGCCACTGCAGAACTCCCGTTTTTCGGCTGATATGAGAGTAAAATATATTGTTGAGGTGCTTGGCATGCCCAGCCCATTGCTCCCCATATAAAGAACGGTAAGTATTTTAATATAGGTATGTTAATCATTAATGGTATACAAATAATGGATAATGTTAAAATAAATAAAATGATTGTAACTAAAGTTTTTAGTTTCCTGAAATAGTCGATTAAGTAACCGATCATTAAACTTCCAAACAGGCCACCGAATCCCCATGCCCAAAGATACATCGTTAAATTACTGGAGCTTGTCATTTCTTCTAATAGGGGAGAAAGATATGTGTACAACCCAAGACTTGCAACGCTGGCGAAAAATGTTATACCTACAGTTAAAGTTACTTTTTTATCTAGGAACATCTTTAATCGTTCGTTTAGTGCAGGGGGAGGTGTTGTTGGGAAATTGGGTAGAAAAATATACATAAATAAAATAGAAATTACACCGATCAATACTAATAGCCAAAGTGTTAATTTCCAATCGAATAAATTTGATATATAAATACCTAAAGGAACCCCAAGTACTGTTCCCATACTCATTCCTCCAATTGTTAACCCTAGAGCTCGCCCTCGCTTATCACTTGAAACGAACTTTGAAGAGGCCGCAACAGCTAATGGTGAAAATAAACCAGCCCCTATCCCTGCAATTGCTCTCGATAGTAGAAGAATAGAAAAGGTTGGAGCTAAAGCTGTAATGCTATTCGCTATTGTGAAGATAAACATTGACCCTATTAAGATTTTTTTTATTGGTTTACCTGCGAGTAAAGAAGAAAACAACGGCGCTGAGATAGCGTAAAATAATGTGAAAATGCTCACTGCCTGGCCGACTTGTGATATGCTTTTTTGATATGTATCGCTAATTCCTGGGAGCAGCCCTGCGATTACATAGGCATCAAAGCCCAGGGCAAACATGCCGAATGATAATAATAAAACATTTTTCATATATTGAACCTCCATAAAATATTAAAGATGTTAAGTATAGATGACCTATAACGTTATGTTATAATCGAAGCACCTTTTATATTTAATAGATTACTAAAAAACTAAGAATATGGAACAATCACTATTTTATAAGGGTATAACAAATCGTTATAAGGTGTGGAGGAATATAATGAATGTAGAATGGTTACACAGTTTTATTGCCGCAGCCAATCAGAAAAGTTTTTCTAAAGCTGCTCAAATCACGAATATTTCCCAACCTGCACTAAGTAAACATATACGAAACTTAGAGAATAATCTTGGCATCGAGCTATTTCATAGGACATCTATTGGTATCGAATTAACAGAGGCAGGCGACCGTTTTTACACTCGCATTACACCAGTTCTGACTGAATTAACAGCCATTCGTGAAGAATTACAGCAATTTAGTCAGAGCAATCCAATTGCCATCGGTGGTCTGCCTAGTTTAGCTACTTACTATTTGCCAAACAAAATGAATGAACTTAAGCAACTAGATCGACCTATAACATTAATGATTCAAAATACTTCAAATGAACTGTTGCAATCTTTACAAAAAGGTAGACTTGATGCAGTCTTTGTGGATGCAAAATATTCGGAAGAATCTTTGTGGAGTTGTGAGTTGTTTACGGATCCTTACTATGCTGTGTTTCCGTTGAATCATCGTTTTAATTCAAAAACAGCAGTGGATCTGGAAGAATTGTGTGAGGAGCCGCTTATTGTTCATCAAGCTCCTTGTGATTCAAGGAAGGACATAGTAGAACAAATACAATCACTTGGCTACACACCTACTATCATAACTGAGGTGAACTTTGGGGATTTTATCTTTGGAGCAGTAAGTTCTGGGATGGGGATCACAATAGTACCAGAATTAATGGCTAAAAATATCGGTCATCTTCAGCTTTTTGCCTTACCAATTAATAATTTTGGAAGAACAAGAACAATTTCATTGGTTACAAAAAGCAAAGAATTTGGATCGAAGTTACATCATTTATTATCAAATTAAATGAAATGAAGCTGTCTCAATTTAACGCTATGAGACAGCTTCATTTAATTATTTAAACCCCATTAAATCCTTTACCTTTTTTGTATTTTCCGCAGAGGTCAGCAATTCCAGTAAGCTGAATGCAACGTCGAATGCAGTGCCAGGATTTGAAGATGTAATAATATGTCCAGTTTGAACAATCCGTTCATTTTCGATATCTGCACCATATGATTGTAGCTGAGCTAATCGTTTACTAGTTGGGTGATTATAAGTAGTAGCTTTTCGATTATGTAGTATTCCGCTATGACCTAAAATTAGGGAAGCTACACAAATCGTGGCAATAGGTTTTTTATGTTCATCAAAATGACGAACAACTGCCTGAAATTCCTCGCTAAAGGCATCATCATAAAATCCAGCTTCCTCAAAGCCTCCAGGAATCGCTAGAGCATCAAAGTCCTCTAATGAAATTTCGTGAAACAATTTTTCAGGGGTAACGTTAAAATTCCATGTACATTGCAATTGTTGATGCAACCCTACTGTCACGACCTCTGTTGTGCCGTCGCCTTCCCACTTATTCCAGCCAAGTACATCTGTAAAAACACTCGCTTCTACAGCTTCAAATCCATTAGCTAATAGTAATAATATTTTTTTCATATTGTTTTGCCTCCTTTTGTACGTTTAATTGTAGTGAATAAAGCTTTACATTTACAGAAGCTGTATAATGTAATTTGAATGATTTGCTTTATAATAAAAGGAATTTTAATTAATCTAATTTATAAAAAAAGGTGGATACATATGGACCAAATAGATACTGAAATTTTACAGCAATTGCAGCAAAATGCAAAAATCTCAATGAAGGAATTAGCGGCGACGGTTCATTTATCGTCTCCAGCTGTAATTGAACGTGTAAGAAAACTGGAAGAGCAGGGGATTATTGAAGGTTATAGAGCAAAAGTAAATTTAAAAAAGATCAATCGTGATATTCAAGCTATTATTTTATTTAAATCAATTGATTGTAAAAGTCTTTCGAATTTTTGTAACGCACATCCCGATGTCCTTGAATGCTATCGGGTAGCGGGTGAAATTAGTTATATTGTAAAAATTGCAACTAACTCAGTGGAAACATTAGAGCAATTTATCGATGATGCGATGCCGTATGGAACGCCATCAACAAATATTGTGCTGTCTTCAACTGAAAAAGGGGTCATAACGCCTTTTTCCGATAAAAAATTAGAAGAATGAGTCCAGAAATGCTCGGGTAAGGAAGAGATCAGCAATTAATACATCCTCAGAAAACCCAAAATCAAGAATTTAATTTAAAAAAATACAAAAAAGCAAACCTCTATACTGTGAGCACCGTTTATAGGGCAGAGAGGGGGAGAGATGTTGCTTGAAATTAAAGAACTCGAAGAAATAATGCAGCAGCATACAGAAAGGCTCATCCGACTTGCCTTTTATTACGTCAAGGATTTACAAAGTGCCGAAGATATCGTGCAAGATGTATTTATTAAATTTTACGATAATCAGCAAAACTATGAAGAAAGAGGAGAATTACGGGCCTATTTATCGAGGCTCGTCATTAACAAAAGTAAAGACTATTTACGCAGTTGGACATACCGTAAAATACAAGTGCAACAGAAGATTTTTACCAAGCAGGCTGTCACGAGAAGGGACATGCTAGTGCAGCAAGACGAACAAACTTTAATCGAAAACGCCATCTTAGCACTACCATTAAAACAACGTGAGGTCCTTATCTATTTTTATTTTGAGGAAATGCATGTTATTGAAATTGCCGAGCTTTTAAGTATTCCGGAGAGTACGGTGAAAACAAGGCTACGTCGTGGACGAGAGCTATTAAAGCCAAAGCTTCAGCATATTGAATGGGAGGTCCTACTGCATGAGTAAAGTAGATGTGAGGGTATTAAAGGATTTAACCGAAAGCAAAAAACGTGTTATGACCAATGTTGTACAGCATTTAGAACAGCGTGAAATAAAAAAAAGGTCTTGGCGTTGGCAATATAGTGTAATGTCTATAATATTGACAGTTTGTATTGGAATCTTTTTATATAATCAATTCAGTGGAAGTCAGGAGCAATCAGCAAGTATACCACTTGTTTTTGATGAAAAGTTATTAAAGTTCTCTCTGGGAATAGATCTCGAGGAAAAGGATCCAATATTAACGTCTGATGAAAAGCTAGAATTTGAATCCTATTTACAGTTTGAATCTTTATATGCTTACGCACAATCAAAGGGGATAGTACCTACTCAAGAAAAAATAGATAAAGAGCTTGAAACATTGATAGAACTTAGTATAAATGAAAACAATGCGAAATTCACTGACCAATTGGAAAAGGTGAATCTTACAAAAAAAGAATATATTGAACAATATACTAAACCAATGAATTATAAATATACTACTATCAATTCACTACTAGATCAGGAAAAAAATCGATACAAAGACGTAGAAAGAATGATGCTACTTTTCCTAGTGGAAAGAGATGCTTTGAACTATTTTGAAGAACATTATAGTCAAGAAATAGCATCCCTACGTGAAAAATATGATATTCCAGTGGGCGAAAAAGGAATCCATTCAAAACGTGGGGCAGTCGTAGCAATTAAAGAACATGAATTTTTAGTCGTTTCACATGCTGATGAATCAAATATTGGGAAATTATCAATAGATGAAATCGTTGAAAAACATGGTAATGGTATGTGGTTCCCGTTAATCGATCCTCCTAAAACATTGTCACCTGGGGATTATGTAGAAGTTAAATATAACCAAGATTTAAACATAGAAGGTAAAAATATAGTAAGAATTGCGGATATAGAGAGTATGGAAATATTGGAAGAGCATCAATGAATCAATGCTAGACATTCAAAAGTTTCAAGAATGTCTAGCTTTTTTTGTTAAGCTGTTTTTACATTTGCATTATGGTACAATTATTGTAAGTATTTGTATAATCAGGGGGAGTAGTAAAGGATGATTATGCAAGTTGTTTACCAAAACAAAAAGGTATGGGGAGAATGATTGAATATGATACTAAATAAAAACTGAAGGAAATTGAATTAAAAAAAATATTAACAGATATAAGCAATGGAAATAAAAAGTGGCAACAAGAAGACCGAACACATCTCGTACAATCAATGATGCTACATATCGGCTCACTAGATAGTGAACTACGAGATAACTTAATTTATGGATCGTTTTATGAATTGATCTATGAAAAAAACTTACTAGAGCATTCACTTTTAACGGAGCTTTTGGAGGATTCTTTGAATAATTTATTATGTAAGGGTATTGAAGAAAGTGAATCAGATTTAGTTTTTACCCGTACATTTACGTCGCTATTGATTGCCCTAATATTATTTAGAGATAACGCAGACGATTTTTTATCCCAACAGAAAATCGCTGATTGCAAAGATAAAGTACTAGCTTATTTAGCGGCAGAAAAGGATGTAAGAGGCTACGTGCCGGTAAAAGGGTGGGCTCATAGTGTTGCCCATATGGCGGATGCAATCGATGAATTGGTGAAAAATCCGAAATTAAATAAAGCCTCTTATAGTGAAATTGTAAGCGCATTATACAACGTCGTTTTGCAAGAAAATCATGCTTTCATACATAATGAAGATGAACGGATTTTAGTACCTATCTTCACAATGCTTGAGCATGGTTTAGAGGAGCAAGAAATCATTAGATTACTGCAAGAATTACCTGCAACTTTAAAAGTAAAAAAAGAACAGCTCGATGTACAGCATCACAGAATTTTAGTTTTTAACTGTAAATCCTTTGTGAAAAGCTTTTATATTCAAACAAATGGGAAGTCTAAGTTCGCAGCTCTTCATAAATGCATCGAAGCATGTCTCGATGAATTATAGGGAAATTACTACCAATATTAGTACTTTGAAATTATTGACAGACAAATTTTAGTTTGTTAAGATGAGTGACAATAAAAGCATACAAATTCGTTGATGAGAAAGAGTAGTGTTTCATTTTGTTCTACAGAGAGCCGACATAATGGTGGAAGTCGGTGTGCATATGATACATGAAGATCCTCTCTGAGAAGATTGGCTGAACATAGTAAGCTAATCCGGGTGTCTACCGTTAAAAAGAACACGTATGATTGTACGTTGCTGAGTGCTATTGAACGGTTGATTCAATAGAATTAGGGTGGTATTCGCGGTTAACCCCGTCCCTTGCTTGGGACGGGGTTTTTTGTATGCCTTTTATACATGAGTATAGGAGGGAATTACATGCAAGGTGAAAAGAAAAAAGAAACGGCTGTAGAGAGGGAAACGAGGATTCGCCAGTTGTGGGAACAAGAAAAAACGTTCCAAGCATCTGTTGCGAATCGTGCTGGTCATAAGCCCTTTGTATTTTACGAAGGCCCACCAACAGCAAATGGTTTACCACATGTAGGTCACGCATTTGGCAGAACAATTAAGGATGTCGTGGCTCGTTATAAAACGATGCAAGGGTATTTAGTTGAACGGAAAGCTGGCTGGGATACACATGGTTTGCCTGTGGAACTCGGTGTGGAAAAAAAGCTAGGTATCTCTGGGAAGCAAGAGATCGAAAAATATGGTGTTGAACAATTCATTCAGGAGTGTAAAGGAAGTGTCTTTACCTATGAGAAAAAGTGGCGTTCCTTTACAGAAGAGCTTGGCTATTGGATTGATATGGATGACCCATATTTAACGCTAAGTAATGATTACATCGAATCCGTTTGGCATATTTTAAGTCACGTGCACAAGGAAAAGCTTTTATATAAGGGGCATCGTGTCTCACCATATTGCCCTAGCTGTCAAACTTCCTTAAGTTCACATGAAGTAGCGCAAGGATACAAGGATGTAAAGGATTTATCTGTCACGGCAATGTTTAAACTGAAGGATCGAGATGAATATTTTCTAGGCTGGACAACGACGCCATGGACATTACCTGCTAATGTTGCATTAGCTATGAATTCTCAGCTCGTTTATGTTCGGGTGAAACAGCACGATAAAGTATATATTTTGGCAAAATCATTAGTGGAAAAGGTTTTTTCTGAACCTGTTGAACTATTAAGTGAGCATGAAGGGCATGAATTTGAAGGTGTATCGTATCATCCACCTTTTTCAGACGTAACCGTTAATAAAGGGCATGTTGTTGTGCTAGCAGATTATGTCACGGAGCATAGCGGTACAGGGATCGTCCATATCGCGCCTGCATATGGGGAGGACGATTATAAAACGGTTCAGCAAAATGGACTATCATTTGTAAATGTTGTTGATGTAAAGGGCTGCTATACAGAAGAGGTTCCGGAGCTTACAGGTAAATTTGTGAAAGATTGTGATGTCGATATAATAAAAATGCTCGCTAAAAAGGAGCTATTGTTTGATAAGGAGAAATATGAGCATAGCTATCCTCATTGCTGGCGCTGTGATTCACCATTGCTTTATTATGCAACTGACAGCTGGTTTATCAACATGTCTGCATTAAAAGACCAGCTTTTAGAAAATAATGACCAAGTAACGTGGTATCCTGAGCACATTAAACACGGTCGATTTGGAAACTTTTTAGAAAACTTAGTGGACTGGAATATTAGTCGTAATCGCTATTGGGGTACGCCACTTAATGTGTGGGTTTGTCAGGATTGTCATCATGAAGAGGCACCAAATAGTCTTGCTGCCTTAAAAGAATTAGCAAAGGGCACTTTACAGGATATTGAACTTCATAAGCCGTATATCGATGAGGTTGTTTGTACTTGTCCGAATTGCAATGGTGATATGGAACGTACACCTGAAGTGATTGATGTATGGTTTGACAGTGGTTCTATGCCGTTTGCTCAGCAACATTATCCTTTTGGAAATCTTAAAACTTTTAATAGTCAATTCCCTGCTGATGTTGTTATCGAAGGCATCGACCAGACACGAGGCTTTTTCTATAGTTTATTAGCTGTATCGACATTATTTACTGGAAAGGCACCTTATAAAAATGTCCTTTCATTAGGGCATGTTTTAGATGAACATGGACAGAAAATGTCGAAAAGTAAAGGAAATGCATTAGAGCCAGTTGAATTAATTCAACAATACGGGGCAGATGCTCTAAGATGGGCGTTTTTAGTAGATAGTTCTCCTTGGAATCCTAAACGTTTTTCAAAGAAAATTGTGATGGATGCGAAATCAAAGCTAGTCGATACGCTAGATAATACGTTCAAGTTTTATCAGCTTTATGCAGAAATAGATGGCTTCCAGTACGATGCTACCAAGACTGGCACACGCTCAAAGTTAGATGATTGGATCGTGTCTCGCTTACACCATACCATTCAGCTTGTGATAACTTGTATGGATGCTTATCAATTCACACAGGCAACACGTGAAATTGGCAAGCTTGTGGAAGAACTAAGTAACTGGTACATCCGACGCTCAAGAGCAAGATTTTGGGCAAATGGGCTGTCAGAGGATAAACGAGGAGCCTTTAGTACGCTGTATGAATTACTCACAGCAATTTGTCAATTATTAGCTCCATTTACACCGTTTATTGCCGAGGATTTATATCGACAATTATCTGGAAAAAGTGTGCATTTACAAGACTACCCTCACTACAACGAAGTACTCGTGAATGCTAAGCTTGAAAAAGAAATGGCCAATATTTTAACAATTGTAGAGCTAGGCCGAAGCATACGTAATAGTCAAAGCATCAAGGTGAAGCAGCCTTTAAGTGCAATCATTGTTTCTGTTGATGGGGAGCTAACAGATTATCAACCGTATAGCGAGCTCGTTCAAGATGAATTAAATATGAAAGAATGCATTTGGACAAATGATTTTTCAGCATACGAAACCGTTCAATATAGGCTTAATTTTAAAACAGCAGGTGCAGCATTTGGAGCTAAAGTGAACAAAGTAAAAGATTACGTAATGAATTTAAGTGAAGAGGAGAAAAATTTATTACAGCAAACAGGGTCAGTTACGTTAACGATTGATAGAGAACAGGTAACATTATTAAAAGCGCATGTGTTAACTGAATCTATTGTGAAAGAACATTACATCTTAGCCGAAGATGCTGCATGTCGAGTCCTTTTGAATGTACAGCTGACAACTAGCTTACTTGAAGAGGGGCAAATTAGAGAGCTAATTCGCACAATTCAAGATACACGGAAAAAATGGAAACTTCCTGTTGAACAGTATGTATCGATTTCGATTGCTGGAAGTTCCAAAGTAAAAACGATCATCCAGCGGCACGAATCGTTAATGAAAGCAAATGTATTGTTAAAAGATATTCACTATGTAAGTGACTGCAATGGTGAACAATATTTGCAGACTGAAGTGTTTGGTGAAAAGGTAACCGTATATTTTAAGCTGTGAAAACTATATTACTCAGGTCAGCAGAAGAAGTGATCAGGTAATCTCGGGAACGGATCGGTTCAGTAGGAGAAGTGATCGGGTAATCCCCCTCAAACGCTCTTTAAACGAAGGCAACGCTCAGGTACCCGAAGATTTGGGTATCCTGAGCGTTTTTATGTAAACAAATTTACAGTAAGCCAGTGACAAGATAAATAGCGGTTGCCCAGATAAAGATAGCGGAACATTTATTAAAAATTATCATTAGCTTTCCAGAGCTATCGAGTTTTTTAAATGCTGCTCCTACGACTGCGAGACCGAAAAACCATAACCAAGAAATCACAACGCATGCAGTAGTAAACAGGATTTGTTCGGTGCCGCTATATTTTAAAGCACTCGTCCCAATAACGCCGATTGTGTCTAAAATGGCATGTGGATTTAAGAGAGATACAGAGAGTGCGAATAAAATTTGTTTTTTGACAGGGAGTGCTTCGTTTTGATCGGTAGTTGCCGGTTTTGAACGCCAAATTGAATAGCCCATATAAAGTAAAAAAAGTATACCAACAGTCATTAAGGTAATACGTAACCACTCAAATTGTAGCACGATCAGAGATAATCCCAAAACAGCTAGTATGATAAGTAGCGTATCACAGATGGCAGCTGTTATGCTGGCCGGCAAGGCTCGGGCTAGATGTGGCTGTGTAGCACCCTGTGAAAAAACAAAGACATTTTGTACGCCTAAGGGCAAAATAAGGCCAAATGCTAAAATCATTCCATGAAGAAATGCTTCCAATGAAATTCCTCCTTTCATTACATTAATCATTCTAGTTGTGTTATAACTAAAAGAAAACGACCAATTGGTTGGTTTTTCACCCATCCAATTTTGAGGTGATACATATGAACTGGCAGCCAAGCAGACAGGGCGAAATTACATTACAGCAACAAATCGAGACGTGGATTACGGAGCAGATAGAACGAGGAGATTGGGTAGCAGGAACAAAACTGCCAACACAAAGACAGCTTGCTATGCAGCTCGGGGTAAATCGTAGTACCGTTCAGCAGGCATTAGAGGAGTTAAAGGCGGCTGGAATATTGGAGGCAAAGGTAGGATCAGGTATTTATGTAGCTCATAATTCTTGGCATTCGCTCATTAAACAAACACAGCCAAATTGGCAAACCTATATTGACACAAGTCTCCATAAGCCGAATTATCATACGATACAATTAATTAATGAATACGAGCAGCGAGATGATGTCATCCGATTAGGTACGGGTGAGCTCGCACCAAGTCTATTGCCAACTGCAGAAATTGAGGCATCGTTAAAGGAGCTTTCCTTACAGCCAAAAGCTTTAGGTTATTCCTCACCACAAGGCAGCAATCAACTTCGAGAAGCGATTTGCGAATATGTGAAAAAAAGAGGGATCCATGTAAAGCCTCAAAATGTTTGTATTGTATCTGGTGCACTACAGGCATTGCAGCTCATTGCTGTTGGATTGCTTGAGCAGGGTTCCATTGTGTTCCAGGAACATACGTCTTATTTAAATTCAGTCCATCCATTTCAATCAGTCGGGATGCAAATGATGCCGATTAATCGTGATGAACAGCTTGCTCAAACCTTAGTCCAAAGGAAAAGAAAAAGACAGGCTGTATATTATGCAGTTCCTACGTTAAACAATCCGACTGGAGGGGTGTGGACAGAGCTTGAAAAAAAACAGCTTTATGAAGCATGTAAACAATCTCGCATTCCCATTATTGAGGATGACGTCTATCACGAATTGCTCTTTGAAGCGGCAACTTCTCCCATAAAATCAATGGATGATAGCGGGCAAGTCCTTTACATTGGAAGTGTCTCAAAAACATTAAGTCCTGGACTCCGCATTGGCTGGTTAATCGGTCCAACAACTGTGATTGAGCGGTTAGCAGATATAAAAATGCAAACAGATTATGGTTCAAGCGCCATCTCGCAGGAAATTGTGCTGCATTGGCTGCAAACTGGAAAGTACGAAAAGCATATCAAGAGTTTACGAAAAGAATTAGTACGAAGAGCTAATTTTGTTGAGGGGATATTGCAAGAGAGTTTTTCGGAGATTGCTAGCTGGAGTCAGTCCAAAGGGGGCTTTTATAATTGGCTAAAGTTTGATGAACCAATCGTGGATAAAGAATTGTTTACCAAACTATTGCAGCGACAAATCCTCATTAACCCTGGCTATATTTACGATCCGCAAGATACCCAGCATATTCGATTATCATATGCTTATGCAACAGATGAAGAGTTGAAGATTGGCTTGCAAATAGTACACGAATGCGTGGTTGAAGCGGTTGTAAAACGACATAAAGAATAAAGCATCTGTGAAATAAAAAAATTGTTTGTTTACAATAAAATTGTGTAAAGCATGTGAGTCATTCTATATTGTTTAGTAAAAAATTTATAAGTGAAATGGAATTCTCTTAAAATGGAACCAATTTACAGCTCATTCGTAATATTAGATAGTAGGATATATCAAAAAAATAGCTGGCTCACATATATAAGGGGAGGGTTTCGAATTGAAGAATACTACGAAAGTAATTGAATGTCCAAAATGTGGTGGGAAGGAACTGGGCAAAGGCAAGCATAGTGGATATGGAGTTATGTACCCAGAAAATAAAATGAGTTTAGGTTCAGATGTTGAATACATTATTTGCACAGAATGTGGATTTATAATCGAAAGCTATGTAAAAAAGCCAGAAAAATTTAAGGGTACATTTTTTTGAGGTAATATTTATAAATAAGACCAAACACATAAAGGAATATCTTTAAATTAGCATAGAAATTATTCAAGTAACGTACGGTCTTCCACAACTTTTAGTGACGAGCCCTAAAATGAATTAAATTCTAATTTTCATGTGGATAAACCCTCGTTTTTTCTTAATTTTCAGAAGAAATAAATAAAAAATTTTGTTACAATAAATTGGAAATTGAATTGATTTTTCTGAAGGGAGCTTTTAAATGTTTAGCAAACTATCCATTATTTTTGCAGTAATTGGTGCTGTTGTATTAAGTTCCTCTTACATTTATTCAACCAACTTTGAGATTCTTATGATATCTGGATTCAGTTTATTATTTATCAGTTTATTGTTAAGTTTTGGTGCTGTTTTCAAAAGAGAACAAGGAAAAATAAAGTTTTTACCTGTTCTAACATTTTTCCTTTTTAGTTTCATCATTACTTGGTACGACCCATTTCAAATTGTGAGATTACTTACTTGGATGAAAAATTAATCGTTGGACTCACTCATGTTTTATTTTTTTAATGAGTGACTTTTTACTTTTGTTAAAACGTATGCCATGTAAATATGTTGATTGATAAGGGTTTTAGAAAGTGAGGTTTATCATGTTAGAAACTAAAAGATTGAAACTTAGAGATTATAACGAAGCGGATTTTGATTTTTTACAATCACTTTTATCAAATGAACAGGTGATGCAGTACATTGGAAGCGGCGAAACTCGTAACGAAGAACAAGCTAGAAGTTTTTTTAATTGGATTGTTGAGTCTTATGAAAAGAATGAAGCATATGGATTGAAAATAATTGAATTAAAAGCAACCAACGAACGAATCGGACATGCCGGTCTTGTGCCTCAAAGAGTTATTGAGGAAGAACAAATCGAAATAGGCTATTGGATTGCACCAAATTTTTGGGGGATGGGTTATGCAACAGAGATGGCGAAAGCATTGAGAGCTTATGGTGAAAAAGAATTATCTTTAAATAAGTTAATATCCCTTATTCAAATTGGCAATTCAGCATCTCAAAAAGTAGCAATTAGTATGGGCATGAAAAAGGAAAGAGAGATTGAACTAAAAGGGAAACAAGTCATCATTTTTTCAACACTGGGTGGTTTTATTTCGTGAACCACGTAAAGAATAATTCAAGTAATGAATCCATACTTTTTTTAATAACGATTTCTTTATGAAGAGGTGGATCATTGGAGAACAGGGCCAAGAAGGTGAGCATACAGAAAAGCAGGTGAAGGTACAATGTCTTCACCTGCTTGTTTTTTAATATTGATATTTATTTCTAGTAGTAAGTAAAATAACGATTGCTGGGATCGTACAAATAAGCATTGCGCCAAATGATAGTCCAGGCGAAATTTCGTATAAATAGCCGCCTAAAAATGTAAGGATCGCTGTACTTAATCCCATTGCTAATGCTGAGTAAAGACCTTGAGCATTTGGAATTTGTTCCTTCGGCAATGTTTTTGTTAAATAGCCAATAAAAGCGAAATGTGCGAGTGCAAATGATAATGCATGCAAGGTTTGAGAAGCGATAAATACCCAGACATTAGGGAACAGGTAAATCAGTAACCAACGTAATGAGGAACCACCTGCTGCTAAAAGTAATAAAGAAGATGAGCGCCATTTTTTAAATAGTGTATCAGCCTTTAGAAAATATAAAATTTCGCAAATAACGGCGATATTAATAATCATTCCCATATAGAATGGATCGACATGTAGATCACCTAAATAGATATAGCCGTAGCTGTAATAAGAAGCATGTGCGCCTTGCAATAGAGTAACGATTAATAAAACAATGGGGAAGCCTTTGATACTCCATAAAGTTTTCATCGACAACGATTTTGCACGTTGTTCTTTTGTTGGGACAACAAGTAACTCTTTTGGTGTAGCCAATTGTTGCATGAACAGCATACCAATAAGGCTAATGACCAAACTCCAATAGATAACGTTCTGACCAAATACACCAGTTAGCATACTAATAATTAATACTGCAATGACAAAACCAATAGAGCCATATGAGCGACTTTTACCATAGTGTACATGTCCATGCTGTACTAGTGTTGCAGCACTACTTTCTACAGCAGGTAACAATGCTGGATAAAAAATGCTAAATAAAAGGGTAACGATAAGAAGTGAGATAAAGTTTGTGCTTGGTATGTAAAGTAAAGTTGTAATTAGGGCTCCTATTGCTAGGATGCTAATGAGTCGTTTATTATGCACATATTTAGCAAGAGTCGGGAAGAAAAAAAGATTTGAAATGGCTCGTGCTAAAAGACCACAGCCCATCACGACACTTGCCTGTGATACTGTAAGGTGTTTAACATCTACAAGCCAACCTGTCCAATAAGGTAAGAAAATACCCCATGTAATAAAAAATGCAAAGAAATTTTGAGAAAGCCATCGTTGATTGTTCATTTATTACGTACCTCCATTAACTATGTTGAATAATAGCACGTTCAACGCTACAATAATGTGAGATATCTCACATTTTATTTTAGGAGAGAGTAATAAATGCATATACTGACAGCTGAAGCACGTTCCTACTATCTGGAAAAATATCCGATTGATGATTTTTTCTCCTTTGATATTGATCCATTTCTGGAAGTATGTAAATTTGAAAAAGGCGAATGGATTTTTAAGGAAGGATCATTTCCAGATACGCTGTACTACATGATCGAAGGAAAAGCGAAACTATATATGACGCATAAAAACGGTAAAGTTTCGCTTATTGAGTATCTTGAGGCTCCACTTTTTATGGGTGAAATTGAGTTGCTTAATGAAGCGAGATATACGAAGGGGATTCAGACCGTGACCGAAACGATTTGTCTTTCTATTTCCCAGTCCTGTAAAAAAAAGTTACTTACTGATGTGCTATTTTTACGTAAACTCTGTTTATTTTTAGGGGAAAAGGCGACAAATATGACTTCTAAATATACACAAAATCAGGCATATCCACTTGAAAATCGGCTAGCTGCATTTATCCAATTATCGTCTGATCAAGGGATTTATAAGGAAAAGCATACTGAAATCTGTGAATATTTAGGGGTTTCCTATCGACATTTATTATATGTACTTGCACAATTTTGTGACGAAAAAATTTTAGAGAAGAGAAAGAATGGCTATCACATTATTAATGAGAAGCGTCTTGCGCACTTGGCACAGGAAATTCAGTGAGGAATACTAAAGCTTATTGTATTCACTTTTTTTAACTAACCAGCGTGCAATCTCCTTGCCGCTATGGTAGAAGTTTATTTCATGGACTCTTTGTTTTTGTGTGGAGGTGTCTAGGGTTTCTTCCATAACGCCAAAAGGTATAACCCCTATACATTGGTATTGATCGGTTGAAAATCTTTTACGCATTGCCTTATTTTCGATGTTTGTACCATGAGTTTTAGCAGATTTCTGTGCATTTTGGAATGGACAAGCAAGTAATTCTCCTTGTTTCAATGTTGTGCTTGGTGAGTAACAATTACTTTTCATTCATCATGCCCCCTTTTGTCGTTAGTTTTATTGTACAAGACATGTGGTAAGAAAAGTCTTTATTTACAAGGCTTTTACGAAAACTTAAAGGTTAGTCAATCAATTATGCCTTGGTATAATTGCGTCCGGAATCGGTTTTGTGCTTAGGCCTGCAGATGTTTTTTGTGCGAAAGCGTAGCGGCAGCGGCAGATGTTTTTTGTGCGAAAGCGAAGCGACAGCGGCAGATGTTTTTTGTGCGAAAGAGCAGTGCTAACGTAGCGACAGCAACAAATGTTTTTTGCGCGAAAGCGAAGCAGCAACGGCAGATGTTGTTTGTGTGAAAGCGCAGTGCCAACGTAGCGTCAGCAGCAACAACATGATGTTGGTCACTCAATCGTTGCCACAGGACGTGGTCGTTCTTAGACTGAGTTCCTATATTTCAGCGGATGTTTGTACACTCGGTGTAAGAAGTTGTAACCGTATTCATGTCATGAATGGATAGATATCATAGAAAATTTGCATAATTTACTAGACAAAAATACGTACTCAAACTATTGTGAATTTTCCTAACACAACGTATTATTGTAAGTAGATTTAACGTGAAGGGCTTCACATAGTCACGTAATCGTGAGGAGGAATTTTAATGAGTGCAATTCGAGTAGGTATTGTAGGGTATGGAAATTTAGGGCGCGGAGTAGAATATGCTATTTCACAAAATCCAGATATGGAATTAGTAGCGGTATTTACACGTCGTGATCCTTCAACTGTAAACGTTGCAAGTAATGCCAACGTATATTTAGTGGATGATGCTGAAAAATTCCAAGATGACATTGATGTAATGATTTTATGTGGTGGCTCTGCAACAGATTTACCAGAGCAAGGACCACACTTTGCACAATGGTTTAATACAATAGATAGCTTTGATACACATGCGAAAATTCCTGAATTTTTTGAAACGGTAGATGCAGCAGCACAAAAATCTGGTAAAGTGTCAGTCATTTCTGTTGGTTGGGATCCAGGTTTATTCTCATTAAATCGTTTGCTTGGTGAGTCCGTTTTACCAGTAGGTACAACATATACATTCTGGGGAGATGGCTTAAGTCAAGGTCACTCGGATGCTGTGCGTCGTATTGAGGGCGTTAAAAACGCTGTACAATACACTTTACCAATTAAAGATGCTGTAGAACGCGTTCGTAATGGTGAAAATCCTGAGCTGTCGACACGTGAAAAACATGCTCGTGAATGTTGGGTTGTTCTTGAAGAAGGTGCGGATGCAGCAAAAATTGAGCAAGAAATTGTGTCAATGCCAAACTATTTCGACGAATATAACACAACGGTTAACTTTATTTCTGAAGAGGAATTTAAAGCGAATCACACAGGTATGCCACATGGTGGTTTCGTTATTCGCAGTGGCGATAGCGGCGCTAACGATAAACAAATTCTTGAATTTTCATTAAAACTTGATAGCAATCCAAACTTCACGTCTAGTGTTCTAGTTGCTTATGCTCGTGCGGCGCATCGTCTAAGCAAAGCTGGAGATAAAGGTGCAAAAACAGTATTCGATATTCCATTCGGTCTGTTATCACCAAAATCTGCTGCTGAATTACGTAAAGAACTTCTATAATAGTAAACTATTTAACTACCCGATTATCATATTATTTGATAATCGGGATTTTTCGTTTTAAGCAAGTCACTCAACTTTCGGAGTGAAATAAATGGTTCTAAAACTTGATATACCAGCATGCCTACAACAAATGATTCTTTAAACAAACTGAGTTGAAAGCTCAAAGGTAAAAGTTGAAAGCCCAAAGTTTACGTTTCAAAGTTTTTTTGAATAAAGTTAAAAACTTAAAGTATAAAAAATCTTTTAAATCCTGGGTTATTGGTTTAGGTGCTGATTTTTCTGGACCGTCCGTCATCCACCAGGCAGTAAGTATAATTATTGTATATCTTGTGATGAATCCAGATGAAATGTTTCATATTGGCGATAGGGTAAAAGTAGGATATGATGGTAAAATAAAGGATAAAGCGCCGATTGGAATTATTACACTTACTATGGAATTGGTTTGGTAATATCTACTAAATTGGTTGTGCCATGTATCGTTGCTGCTTTGTAGAAAAAGGGGAGATTTGGGGGGAGTTTTATATGGAGAAAGTAAATTTTTTTAACAGTGAACTATTTCATAAAAATGCTGAGAAAGCTTTTTTGATACACAAAAATAAAATAACAGAATTACTACCAGCGGTTGATATCCAGCATGTTGGTAGTTCGGCAATTCCTAATAGTGTTACTAAAGGTGATATAGACATCCAAGTACGTGTTAGTGCTGAACAATTTTCGAAAGCTATAGAACTTCTATCTATTTTATATGAAAGAAATGATGAAAGTGTCAAAACAGATACATTTAGGGCGTTTAAAGATGATACAAGTAATCCTCCTTTAGGAGTTCAATTAACTGTAATTGATTCTGAGTTTGATTTCTTTTGGAAATTTAGAGAAGTTTTACTGGCAAATAATAAATATCGAGATGCATATGATAATTTGAAGAAAGAATACGAAGCCAAATCAATGGATGCTTACAGGGAAGCCAAAGATATCTTTTTCCAAAGACTAATGGAAACGCCTGAGTTTAAGGATTACGACAAGTAATTTTTGAATGGAACAATTCCGCGTTATGGTGATGGGCTCATAATTTTAAACTTTGAAGATTTGTAACCTTACATAACCAGTTGAATGGGGAGGTTATCACAAAATGACCACAGACATTATTATCCAATCGAAATGTATTCCACCGCGGCCGTCCAATCATTGTATCAGTAGAGCTACACTAATGAGAACATTAAAAAAAAGCCTAGACCATTCTTGCACACTTATTCATAGTGGTGCTGGATATGGCAAAACAACCATCCTTACACAATTTCTACACACTGGAGCTAGCAGATTTTCTTGGTATAGTGTGTCGGAGGAAGATGATAATATATTGCCGTTTTTAAGGCATTTGTTTTTTAGTATTAAACGAGTCGTTCCGGGTTTCGGTGAAGGATTTGATGCATGGAATCTATTATCACGTTTTCCGAAAATAGAAGAACTCAATCGCTTGTATAAATTATTTGTTAATAACTTATGTGAAATTGAAGAGCCAATTTTAATCGTCATCGACGACTACCATCTCATTGACCATGAATTTCATATTAATTATGTGATGGAAAAAATTATCGAATTTTCACCACCGAATGTACATTTTATAATAGCGTCTAGAACACTGCCAAATTGGGATATTACAAGAAAATTAAAGCTGCAAAAAAAATTACTCGTTATTTATGAAGCAGAATTAGCATTTTCTTCAGAGGAGATTGCTGTTTTTTTTGAGGATTATGTAGCTGTGCGTTTAACAGAAGATGAAATTGCTAAGATATTGGAAATTACAGAGGGATGGGCAATTAGTATTTCTTTATTAGCTGAGCAATGGAACAACGAGACATTAGATCATTGGTTAAATATCTCTACAAATGATCTTTTCACTTATTTATCGGAGGAAGTTTATCTTAAGATGTCTACATTCGAGCAAGAGACATTATTAAAGTTGGCGATTTTCCCCACTTTTTCAGAGGAGTTTATTACACAATTTTATGGTATTGAAATAGCGGAGGCGCTCAGTCAATTTGTACAACGGCACTTATTTATTCAAACTATAACAACAGATGGTTTATATCGTTTCCATGCCTTGTTCAGTCGATTTTTAGAGTTGAAATGGCAACAACATGCTTTACAGTATATTGCATTACATAAACAAGCAGCATTGTATTATGTAGAGCAAAACAATATTCAAGCTGTTCTTCATCATGCATTTAAAACGAATGATCAGAACTTTTGTGGTGAACTATTACAAAATCATGCTGAAAGTCTTGTCCGTGCTGGGCAATTTGAGTGGTTATTAGAAAAAATAAATCGATTTACAGCTGCTGAAAAATCGGAATATTACAAAATATATTATTTTGAAGGTGAGTGCCATCGCTACCGTGCGTATTATGAAAAAGCGAAGCAATCCTATGAAAATTGTGCAAAGTTCGCGAAAAGTAAGAATGATTATCTCTTTATGACAAAAGCGCAGGCAGGTTTAGCGCATATTTACCTCGATACAATCCAGCCAGCATTGGCAGAGCCGCATTTAAAAAAGGCATTAGAGTTAGCGAATCATACACCGGTAAATAAAGAGGAACTTTTAGAATTACAGCGTCAATATGCGGAAAATTTAGTGAATTTAGGGAAAGCGAAACGTGCGCATATCTTTACAGAGGAGGTTGCCTTGACGGAGGATGTGCTACAAAGAGCGAATGTCGATGTTCGAATACTGTTAAGAACTGGGCAGTTACTGGAAGCTAAGACTCTGCTGGCGAAGAGATTGGAATTACCTCCACAGCTAGTGGCGACACATAGAGAGAGTGAGTTGTTAGCATCATTTGTCTATGCGCTATTAGGGCTGGGCAAGGATGCTTGGTTTGCCGCTCAGCATGGGATTCGTAGGGGGCAACGTGAAAAGTCTATTTTTATTGAGGCGGTTGGCTATATTCGCAAAGCACATGCTTTATTATTAGTAGATTTTCCTGACTATCAAGGCGCCTGTAACGCTTATGAGATGGCCCTAACATTGATGAATACCATTAATATTTCTCGGGTTAAGGCTGAACCATATATGGGACTAGCAATTGTCAAGCATGCGCAAGGAGATATGATCTCTGCTAAAAAATATTTAGCACTTGGCCTACAGGAAACGGAGCAAGTACAAGATGCATGGATGACTGCCCTTATATTAATTGCTGAGGTGAAAATCATTCTTTCTCAACATGAATTTACACGAGCAGAGCAATTATTAATAAAAGCACAGCGACTTTTTCATGATTGTGGCGACCAAAACGGTGAGATGCATGTACTATTCTATCAATCTGTGATTGCCTATAAAGAAAATGATGTTCAACAATTCAATCTTTCTTTTCAGCAATTTGCACAACTGTGTATCACCAATGGCTATGACTATTTTTTACAAAGAAAAACCATTCTTGGTCCGCCTAATAGAATGATTTTTTATGAGCTTTTACAATTTAGTAGAAATAGTGGTGGTGAAAATGCGGCTATTTCGGCAATGTGTCGTTATTTTCAAGTAGAGGAAAGTGTCGTTTATCCACATGAAGAGGTGCAAGTAAATTTTTTAGGAAGTTTAGACTTAATCAGAAAGAATCGAAAGCTAGAGGATAAAGAATGGCAGCGCGATAAATCGAAGGAGCTCTTCGTTTATTTATATTGTCATCGCAATCGATTTACGCCAAAGGAAGAGATTGCACAGGCTTTATGGCCAGAGCGGAATGTTGATTCACTAGATCGGGATTTTAAAGTGGTATTGAATGCATTATTAAAGGTTCTCGAGCCAACTAGAAGTGCTCGTCAAGATAGCTTTTTTATTCAGCGAAAAAATAATATGTATCAATTACAGCATATTCAATTTTTGCAGATTGATGTTGAACGCTTTCTCTATTTTTATGAATTAGGGATGGAGGAGTTCGATCCACAATTGTCAAATGACTGGCTGCATCTTGCTGAGATGAGTTATACCGATGCACTCTATGCTGAAAAAAAGCAGTTAGATTGGCTCATGCAGGATCGCGAAAAGCTGCAATCGTCATATATTGAAGTACTTGAGAGATTAGCGCAAAATGCGACAAGGCAACAAAATTATAAGCAAGCTATTTTTTATGCAGAAAAAATGCTTCGTGAGGATGCGTTATGGGAAGAAGGCTATCGATTGTTGATGTATAGTTACTATCAATTACAAAACCGTTCCCTTGCGTTGAAATGGTATGAAAAATGTGTACAGTTATTAAAAAAAGAACTAAATACAACACCAATGGAATCGACGATGGTTGTTTATGATTTAATAATGGGTTAGTGTATATTTGGAATAAAGACCATTTTTTATAATAATATTTGGAGGAACTACTATGGCATTTTGTAAGGTAAGGAAGGCGAATATTTACTATGAAATCATTGGGACTGGAACACCAATCGTGATGCTTCACGGCTATTCGCCTGATCATAGATTAATGAAGGGATGTATGGAGCCTGTTTTTGCAGAAAGAGAAGGCTGGAAGCGAATTTATATTGATCTCCCTGGTATGGGCAGGACTACAGATTATGAAAAAATCAATAACTCGGATGAAATGCTAGTGGCCGTAGTAGAATTAATACACTCTTTAATACCAAATGAACGTTATTTATTGGTGGGGGAATCTTATGGTGGATATTTAGTGCGAGGGATTCTGAGGGAGTATCATGAACAAATATTAGGGGCTGCATTTATTTGTCCATTGATCATTCCTGATAAACCAAGTCGAACAGTACCAGAACAAAGTATTGTCTCGGCAGATAAGGCATTTTTATCAACATTGACAAAACAGGAACTTGATGATTTGAGCTCACATCAGGTTGTTTTAGATGAAAATAATTGTCATCGATACACAAATGAAGTGTTAGCAGGTCAGAAAGTGGCGGATGTGGGATTTTTAGAAAAAGTCCAAAAAAGCTATGGTTTTTCTTTTGCTGTTGACGAAATGATTTTTGACAAACCTAGCATTTTCTTGCTTGGCAAACAGGACTCTATGGTTGGCTATAAAGATGCTTTTGACATTATCGATAAGTTCCCAAGAGCGGCCTTCACAATTTTAGATAAGGCTGGACATAATTTGCAAATTGAACAAGCAGATCTATTTAATAGCCTTATGCATGAATGGTTAGATAGGGTAAAGGAATATAATGTTTAATCTTTAGTCCAAACTAAAAGGATTCACTGAATTAGGTGAGTCCTTTTTATTATGCCCCATCATGAACGAAATTTATAGAAGATAATCCCGGAAGCTCGAAGACTGTAGAAGGGCGGGTTTTACTGGTGAGCGCAAAGTAGATCAGGAATGACAAGAAATCTATTTGTAGCATGCGCATTATTTATTACATGATGTTCAGTTTCAATCTGAGAGTGCTAGTGTATCAACATATCAAAAGTTTGAAGTGCCTAGTAAAAACAACAACAGGAAATATACAATTCCTGCTAAACAGATAGCGTGCATGAAGTAGATGTCGATATTTTTCAAAAGTTGGGTGATAAATTAAAAAAGTTGGTCGATAAATCGATAAAGTTGGTCGATAAACAATCAAAAGTTCTCGATAAATCTCAAAACTGTTTCAATAAACCCTCATCCCCGGAAAAAAACACACTTTCGTCGCAGAAAAATGAGCTCCCCATTTTGCAGTTGCCATTGCGCTAAAGCTTCACTTTCGCTGCAGAGAACACTTGCGACTGCCGTTGCGCTCCGCTGCACTTTCGTCGCAGAAAAATGAGCTCCCCATTTTGGGCAGCTCATTAAAGATTTTTGTCGCTGTCGTTGCGCTCCGCTACACTTTCGCGACAGAGATAGTTGGCTCAGTAACCTGACCCAACTATCTTGTAACTAATTTGTAACTACAGTTTTATATAGTGGATTTAGCAACGAAAGCGCTTTCTTTTTAACTTATTATGAAAGGGGTTATGGGATGAAGAAGCATTGGTTATTTGTGCTTTTATTGATGATGACGATGTTGATGGTGGCTTGTAATTCAGATGGGTCGAAGGATAGTTCTACAGATGGTAAGGCCTCGGAGGATGATACAAAGGGGACTGCTGAGGAAGGGGGTACTATTAAAATTGGTGTGCTTGCGTCATTGACGGGAGCTCTTGAGTCGTATGGGAAACAAACGCAGCGTGGCTTTGAATTAGGGATTGATTATGCTACTGGCGGTACGATGGAAGTTAACGGTAAGAAAATTGAAGTTGTATATGAAGATACAGAAACAAAGCCTGAGGTTGCCGTACAAAAAGCGACAAAGCTATTGGAAGATGACAAGGTGGATTTCTTAGTAGGTTCCTCTAGCTCAGGTGATACGCTCGCTGTATTACCATTAGCTGAAGAATACGAAAAGATTATGGTTGTGGAGCCTGCGGTAGCGGATAGTATTACGGGTGCAGAATTTAATGAATATATTTTCCGTACAGGTCGAAATTCTTCTCAGGATGCCTATGCAGCTGCCGCGGCAATCGCTGGGAAGGGTGTTAAGATTGCCACTTTTGCACCGGATTATTCTTTTGGTTGGGACGGAGTGAATGCATTTAAAAGCGCTGCTGAAAAGCTGGGCGCAGAAATTGTCTTAGAGGAATATGCTGATCCAGCAGCAACGGATTTTACATCGAATTTGCAAAAAGTAATTGATGCAAAACCAGATTATTTATTTGTTGTATGGGCAGGAGCAAACTCACCTTGGAATCAAATCGCGGATCTAAAAATTCAAGAGAAGGGCATTAAAATTTCTACAGGTGCACCTGATATTATCGCACTGAAATTTATGAATCCGTTAATAGGTATGGAAGGCTTCTCAGTTTATTATCATACGTTACCACAAAATGATGTGAATAAATGGTTAGTAGAAGAACATCAAAAACGCTTTAATGAGGTGCCTGATTTATTTACGCCAGGAGGGATGTCAGCTGCAATTTCTATTGTAGAGGCTCTGAAAAAATCAGAGGGGGATGCAGATGCGAAAAAACTGATTGGCATTATGGAAGGAATGTCATTTGAAACGCCAAAAGGCACGATGACTTTCCGAGAAGAAGACCACCAAGCATTACAGTCGATGTATTCGATCCGTCTTGAAAAACAAGAGGGTGTAGATTATCCGGTACCAGTTCTAATTCGCGAGCTGAGTCCTGAAGAAACGGCACCTCCAGTTATGAATTAGTGAAAGTGGAGACAGAAAAAATTCTGTCTCTCTTCATCTAATCTCAATGAGAATGGATGAAGAGTGATAGAAGTGCTAGAAAGGAGAATATGATGGAGCCTATTTTACGAACAGAAAATTTAACGATTCGTTTTGGCGGACACACAGCTGTCGACCATGTGAATTTTAATATGCCAGAAAAGCATTTGAAATCAATTATCGGACCGAATGGTGCTGGTAAAACAACCTTTTTTAATTTAATCAGTGGGGAATTAATGCCGTCTGCTGGGGATGTCTATTTTAAAGGACAATCACTTGCGGAAAAATCGGCTATAGAAAGAACTCGTATGGGGCTAGGGCGATCGTTTCAAATCACCAATGTTTTTCCGAACTTGACGGTTTTAGAAAATGTCCGTTTGGCTGTGCAATCTAAGGAGAAAGTGCGTTATCAATTATTACGCCATTATAAAAGCTATAAGGCGATTACAGAAAAAGCAGAGGAACTATTAACGCTTGTATTACTCGACAATAAAAGAGATGCCCTAACAACCATGCTGTCTCATGGAGAAAAGAGAAAGCTTGAAATTGCGATGTTATTAGCACTGGATACAGAAATCCTTTTGCTTGATGAACCAACGGCCGGCATGTCCTTAGAGGAAGTACCAACGATTTTAGAGATCATCCGCACGATAAAAAAACAGGGGGATAAAACCATTCTCCTTATTGAACACAAGATGGATATGATTCTAGATTTGTCGGATTCGATTATGGTGTTGTTTAATGGCCAGCTTCTTGCAGATGGAACCCCGGAGGACATCATGAAAAACGAAACCGTACAAAATGCATATTTAGGGGGTCTGTACGATGAACACCTTACTGAAATTAAATGATGTCCACACATATATCGGCCAATACCATATTTTGCAGGGAGTCAATTTTGAGGCAAAGGAGGGGCAGGTAAGTGTACTTCTTGGAAGGAATGGAGCAGGGAAAACGACTACTTTAAAAACGATTATGGGATTAACGCCTGCCTCAAAGGGAGAGGTAAACTTCCACTCACACTCTATAAAAAAAAGCCCGACTTATAAAGTGGCAAAATTAGGTATAGGTTATGTGCCTGAAAACCAAGGGATTTTTGCAGATTTAACCGTAGAGGAAAATATGAAAGTGGCGATGCGCAAAGAGGATGCGGTTACCTTAGAGCGACAAAATTATGTGCTAGAGCTGTTTCCTGATTTAAAGAAATTTTGGAAAAAGGCTGGTGGACATCTTTCAGGTGGTCAAAAGCAAATGCTGTCCATGGCAAGAGCATTTATAAATGATAGTAAGTTAATTTTGATTGATGAGCCATCAAAAGGACTGGCGCCAATAGTGGTAGAGAAAGTAATGGAGGCTATTGTTGAAATGAAGAAACAAACGTCCATTGTACTTGTTGAGCAAAACTTTATTATGGCGAGTCGAATTGGCGATACGTACACATTGATTGATGACGGGAGAACGGTTCACTCAGGTAAAATGCAGGATCTTATCCATAATGAAGAACTAAAAAGAAAATACCTAGGAATAGGATAAGGGTGGTGTACTTCATTGGAGCTATTCGTAAATTTAGTCGTTAATGGCCTAGCGACGGGCATGTTAATTTTTTTATTGGCAGCCGGTCTTACGTTAATTTTTGGATTAATGGATGTTTTGAACTTTGCGCATGGTGGATTATTTGTCTGGGGGGCTTATGCTGGAATATTTACGTATATGTTCACCGAGAGCTTTTTAATCGGCATTATAGGGGCCGTTGTCACAGGTGCACTTTTAGGACTTATTACAGAGAAGTTAATTATTACCCCTGTTTATGGCAATCATATTCAACAAATTTTAATTACTTTAGGGCTCATGCTTGTGTTACAGGAGATGATTAAAGTTGTCTTTGGGCCTAATGGTGTGGCAGTGAAAACGCCAAGTTATTTAGCAGGTAGCTGGGAAATTGGAGACGTTATTATCATTAAATATCGATTATTTATTATTGTAGTAGGTTTTGTGATTTTCGGTATTTTCCAGTACATGTTGAAGCGCACAAAGATTGGGCTAATCGTTCGGGCCGGTGTACAGGATAAAGAAATGGCACAGGCACTCGGGATTCATATAAAGCGAGTATTTTTATATGTCTTTATGGTTGGTGCATCATTAGCGGCACTTAGCGGCATGTTAATGGCTCCGTATTCTGGTGTTATCTATGCAGAAATGGGCATGGAATATGCGATTTTGGGCTTTATCGTTGTCGTTATCGGAGGAATGGGTAGCTTTTCGGGCTCTCTACTTGCGGCAATATTAGTCGGTTTAGCAGGTAGCTTTATGGCTTATTATGTACCCGTATTATCGCTTGCGGTCAATATGATTTTAATGGCTATCGTCTTAATTTTCCGACCACAAGGCTTATTTGCCATGCGAAAGGAGCGATCAACATGAAAAATAAGCTGTCATTAAAGTATGTAGGCTTTTTCCTCATGCTGGCAATTTTAGTGCTCCTTCCTTTCGTCA
The DNA here is from genome assembly GCF_054062295.1 of Lysinibacillus sp. TE18511. Taxonomy (NCBI): domain Bacteria; kingdom Bacillati; phylum Bacillota; class Bacilli; order Caryophanales; family Bacillaceae; genus Lysinibacillus; species Lysinibacillus sp. TE18511. The sequence goes on along the minus strand of NZ_JBSSFD010000004.1, from coordinate 15,671 downwards.
ATGATTCAAGAACACTCATGATTTTATTAACACAGATTTTTATTTTCGGCATTTTAGCGATGAGTTATGACATTCTATTAGGCTACACAGGCATTGTGTCATTTGGTCACGCCATGTTTTTTGGTATAGGTGCGTACACAACAGCTATCATGCTGAAACAAATGGATAACACGCTTTCGATCTTTCTATTGTCAATCGTTGTCGGCATATTGATCGCAGGGTTCATTAGCTTCTTAGTGGGGTTACTAACACTTCGGTTAAAAAGTCATTTCTTTGCAATGTTGACGCTAGCCTTTTCGGGACTATTTTTAGTGGTGGCGGAAAAATGGCGCTCTATCACATACGGAAATGATGGCTTTACATTTAGAGCACCAGAAATATTTAGAGACAGAATAACGTTTTATTTCTTTGTATTAGCATGCTTAGTCTTTATTTTTATCGCACTATATCGCTTCGTTAACTCACCAACAGGGCGGATTTTAATCGCTGTTCGAGAAAATGAACAACGCACAAAATCATTAGGCTACAACACCTTGCATTATAAAGTGATTGCATCCGTTGTCGCAGGTACCGTTGCCAGCTTAGCGGGCGCCTTATATGCTGTATCACTTCGCTTCGTTAATACGAGTGTGATGACAATGGATATCACATTAGATGCATTACTAATGACAATTATTGGTGGTGTTGGCACATTAGTTGGACCATTGCTCGGAGCGGCTGTTATTGAATATGCACAACATACACTCTCGGGGTTAGCCCGTGATTATCCAATATTTGAGCGTTGGATTATTTTCTTTGGGATTCTTTATATTTTAGCTGTTATCTTTTTCCCGAAAGGAATTATTGGTTCACTTCGCATGATGTATTGGAAATGGCGATTAAAGCTAAAGGAAAAAGACAAAACATCAGTTGCCCAGCCGCAGGAAAAGGAGCGATTTGAATGACTGTAGGTATTGTAAGTACCGGAATTTATATTCCACAAACAAAAATGACATCTAAAGAAATAGCAGCCCGTTCTATTATTCCAGAAGATATTATTCGACAAAAAATGGGTATCCATGAAAAGCCTATTCCGGGTGAGCATGATCATACAGTGCAAATGGGTGTGTGGGCAGCTCAGGAGGCAATACGCAAGGCTAATATAGATCCGAAGGACATTGACGTTGTTATTTATATGGGGGAGGAGCATAAGGAGTATCCTCTGTGGACGGCCTCTATCAAAATGCAGGAGGAGCTTGGGGCCGTCAATGCTTGGGCATTCGATGTGCAATTAAGATGCGGCACGACGATTATGGCACTTAAACTAGCAAAAAGTTTAATGGCATCAGACGATTCTATTCAAACCATTCTATTAGCAGGTGGCTATCGAAATGTTGATTTTATCGACTATAGCAATCCGAGAACACGGTTTATGTATAATTTAGCGGCTGGTGGAGGCGCCATCCTTTTACAAAAGAACTATGACAAAAATCATTTATTAGAGGCAGCTATTATGACGGATGGCTCGTTTTCGGAAGATGTTGTCGTGCCTGTTGGTGGTACTAAGAAACCGTTGACGTCTTTTGATTTAGAGAATAATTTATATCAACTTGATGTCATTGATCCAATAGGGATGAAGGAACGTTTAGAACAAAAATCTTTAAGCAATTTTTTGAAGGTTATTCGAACATCTTTAGCGAAAAGTGGATTAAACGAGGGAAGTATAAGCTATTTAGCGATGCTTCATATGAAAAGATCTGCTCATGATTATATTTTAGCTGAACTTGGTCTAAAGCAGGAGCAGTCCATCTATTTACAGGAGTATGGTCATATCGGACAGATTGATCAAATATTATCATTGCAGCTGGCGCTAGAAGAAGGTCGTATCCACGCTGGGGACATCATCACACTTGTGAGTGCTGGTATTGGCTATGTATGGGGAGCTATGACAATTCGATGGGGATAAGGGGGCAATGCGATGTTAAAAACGGTTCAACTATCAAATGGAGAAACGATTGCATATCGTAAACGTCAAGGGGGAGAACATGTTTTATTACTTATTCATGGCAATATGACATCCTCTAAGCATTGGGATGTTTTAATAGATTCATTGGATGAGAAATATACCATTTATGCGATGGATTTACGAGGATTTGGTAGTTCATCTTATCATAAACCAATTTCTGCGATTAAAGATTTTAGTGATGATGTAAAGCTATTTGTGGATGCCATTGAATTGCAACAGTTTGACATGATTGGCTGGTCAACGGGCGGAGCAGTATGTATGCAGTTTGTCGCAAATTATCCAGGCTATTGTCAGCAACTTATTTTACTAGCAACTGCATCTACGAGAGGCTATCCATTTTACACAGATTCAGGTACTGGCCATCAAACATCATTGAAGAGAGCATGTACCTATGAAGAGGTGCTCGTTGATACATCTAAAACAAAATTAGTACAAGGCTTCTATGATTCGAAAAATGTGCCAGGCTTACAGTCGATTTGGAACGCACTGATTTACACACATCAGCAGCCTAGCGCGGAACACTATCAGGAATATGTGGAGGATATGCTGACGCAAAGAAATTTAGCGGAAGTTTATCATGCATTAAACGGCTTTAATATTAGTGCAGTTGATAATGAATTCGCAAAAGGTACTCAAGAGGTACAACAGATTACCATTCCAGTCTTAGTGTTAAGAGGGGATCGTGATTATGTCATAACGGAAGAAATGAATGATGAAACAGTGCTCGATTTAGGTGCACATGCACAATTTGTCAGCTTGAAAAACTGCGGTCACTCCCCATTAATAGATGATTTGCCACAGCTTACATCTGAAATCGAAGCTTTTTTAGAAATTGGAGGAAAGAATTATGCGTTTAAACAATAAGGTTGCCATTATTACAGGAGCTGCGAATGGGATTGGCTATGCTGCTGCTGAACGATTTATAGAAGAAGGTGCATTCGTTGTCATTGCAGATTTTAATGAAGAGGCTGGTGTTTCTGCGGCACAGCAATTAGGGGATGAGGCATTATTTGTGCAAGTAAATGTTGCGGAAAAAGAGTCTGTTAAGAAACTGGTGTCAACCGTTATAGAGCAAGTAGGCAGAGTTGATATATTAGTAAATAATGCAGGCATTACTCGTGATGCGATGCTATCTAAAATGACAGAGGAGCAGTTTCAACAAGTACTCGATGTGAATTTGACAGGTGTTTTTCACTGTACACAAGAGGTGATTCCACATATGGTGGCAGCCGGTGAAGGCAAAATTATTAATACATCTTCCGTTAGTGGTGTATATGGAAATGTTGGCCAAACCAATTATGCTGCAACAAAGGCTGCTATCGTCGGCATGACCAAAACATGGGCGAAGGAATTAGGGCGTAAGGGTATCAACGTTAATGCAGTGGCACCTGGCTTTACAGAAACAGACATGGTGAAAAAAATGCCAGAAAATGTGCTGGCACAAATGCGCTCTATCGTGCCACTGCAAAGATTAGGCACACCTAGAGATATTGCCAACGCTTATTTATTTTTAGCATCTGATGAGGCTTCCTATGTCCACGGTCACACGCTTCATGTGGATGGAGCAATTATGATGTGATAAGGGGGCTTTCAAGATGTTTGTAGAGCAAGCCTGGATTTTAAAACGAGCATCGTTAACACCTAAGCGTATAGCATTGGTGAATTTAGAAACACAGGAACAGTGGACTTATCAGCAATTAACAGAGGAAATTACAAAATGGAGTTGTTTTTTTGAGCGTCAAAATTTACAGGCAGGGAGTCGTGTAGCTGTATTTTCGAAAAATCACATCCAGCTTTTAGCGATCGTATTTGCCTGCGGATTACGAGGTCTAATCTACGTACCATTAAATTGGCGTATGAGTACGAAGGAATTAAATGATATTTTAACGGATGCTACGCCTTCCTTACTGCTTTACGATGAAGAAATGAATTGCCCTTTATTTTTAGAAAACATGCATCCCCTTCGTTTAGCTAATGAAGTAGGTGCGCTCAACATTAAAGAAGTAGACCTTAATGATCCTTGGTTTATGATTTATACAGGGGGCACAACTGGCAAGGCAAAGGGAGTTGTCCTATCCTTTAATTCTATTAATTGGAATGCGATCAATACAATTATTAGCTGGGGCTTAAATGATACTGATTGTACGTTAAATTATATGCCGTTGTTTCATACAGGAGGTTTGAATGCCCTATGTATTCCACTGCTAATGGCTGGCGGTACGGTTGTTATTGGTGATAAGTTCGACGCAGAAACCGCACTTAAAGCAACTAATCAGTATAAGGCGACGATTTCGCTTTTTGTGCCAACGATGTACCAAGCGATGATTGCGACGGATTACTTTAAGGAGAGTAATTTTCCTTCCGTGAAAGTATTTTTATCAGGAGGGGCACCATGTCCGTATCCGATTTATGATGAATTTTATAAAAAAGGGCTATTTTTTAAAGAGGGCTACGGCTTAACGGAAGCAGGTCCAAATAATTTTTATATTTCTCGAGAGGATGCTTATTTGAAAAAGGGTGCTGTGGGGAAGAGCATGCAATTCAATGAAGCTAAAATTATCAATAGTGCGGGAGAAAGCTGTGCGCCAAATGAAGTGGGAGAGCTATTGGTCAGAGGAAAGCATATGTTTTGCTTTTACTGGAATAATCAGCAGGAAACGGAAAAAATCATGCATGATGGTTGGTTAATAACCGGTGATTTAGCCATGATGGATGTGGATGGCGATTTTTATATTGTCGGGCGCAGTAAAGAGATGATTATTTCAGGTGGTGAAAATGTTTATCCTCAGGAAGTAGAGCAATGTATTTTGCGCCATCAGCTAGTGCAAGAGGTTGCAGTGATTGGAGTGGCTGATGAGTATTGGGGAGAAATCGTGACGGCAATTATTGCTTGCAAGGATCAGGGAGATTCGATAATAGAGGATATTAAAGAAATCTGTAGTAAGCATCTAGGTCGCTACAAAATTCCAAAAAAGATTATTTTCATCGACGAATTGCCAAAAACAAGTGTCGGGAAAATTGATAAAAAGGCATTACAAATGTATGCGAAAGCTGCGAATTAACAAAAAACGCTTGGAGATCCAGGCGTTTTTTTTGTTTCTATAAATGTTTCCTTAATTCTCTATTCGAAGAAGTCTCTTAATGATGGAGATAAACGTATATAAGACGCTATTCAACTGCGCCAGATTGTTGAGAATCTCCTGTCTAATTATGATAAAATATTGCGAGTGAAATCAGATTTTTAACGATTTTCAGTATCAAAGAATATATGAAGAAAGGGTAGTACTATTATGGAAAACGTAACAAATGGAGAAAAATTGGAATCAATAAAGTCTTTACAATCGACAATCCGCAAACTCGAAAATGCCTTGTCACAGATGACCCAGAAAGGCGCAAATACTACCTTAGTAAAGAAACGACTCAAAGCTGTATGCATTGGTTTAGCAATGCTAGAAAACGTTTGGAATCAAAGCCCCCATCATTATACCCAAGAAGATTTAGCCAAATCGCGCAATGTTCTCGCTGGTTTATTACCATCAATTGAGAACATATATATGAAGTCAAAGGTTGGTAGTCCCCAAAGAACGCTTTTAGAAAGAAGAATTAAAGCGTTGAAACTAGCTGTTCAAGCGATTGATGAACATTCAATAACTAAATAGAGTATCAGGAGCTTTAATAAGAAATCATAGTAATCCTTTTGAAGAACATATACTGTTACTTCCTTTGCGCTACGCTTTCGCAAATAAGCCATTTTTGCCCATACGCCCCTAGGAGGAATGGAAATCAACCCTACGTTGTGAATTTATTGTCTTCCCGCTGCTCACTAACAACCTTTACTATTTATAATACAAATGAGTTGTTAGTGAGCAGTGGCTATGAAAAAATAATATCAAAGGGAATAGAAATATTTCCATCTTCAATAATTTCATACAATAATTGACAATGCGATAACAGTTAAGTAAACTGAACTTAACTAAGGGTGAAATGGGGCTGATAATTCTGTGGATGATTATTTAAGAATGATAGACCAAATCAATCAAAAGTTTGAGCAGTTCAAGTTGTTAGTTTTACAAGAAATCAAAGAGGCTGAGGAATTAGAGAACTTTCACTTAACCCCTCAACAAGAAATTATAATATTTTATATTATTCGCAATGAGCCCGTAATCGCGAATGATATTGCAAATCATTTTGGTATTTCAAAAAGTGCGGTTAGCCAAGTAATTTCAAAGCTAGAAGAAATGAAAATGATCTATCGTCAAGAGAATTCAATAAACCGTAGAGAGACCTTTATTTATCTCGGGGATAGAGGTCAAGAGTTTCATCAGCTTCTAAATAAAATTGATGCCATTCTTGTGGAAAAATATTATTCGAAAGTTAGCTTAACAGAGTTAAAAAATGTTCTTGATACATTAAATAAGATTGTCGGAACTAATGAAAACAAAGGGAGTTAAGAAAATGGAGAAAAATTTGAAACAACTAACCAATCGAATACATTATTTACCGCATGATTCTGAAACAGATCGACCAATATTGTCAGCCATTTGTGGGGATGACGAAACATTAATTATAGATGCAGGAAATTCTGATAAACATGCTAAGTTATTTCTTGGTGAACTAAATCAAAATCAAATTGCTAATTATCATTCTGTAGTATTAACACATTGGCATTGGGATCATTGCTTTGGAACAAATCAGATGAATCTCTTAACCATAGCACATGAAAACACAAAAATGCATCTTGAAAAAATGATGGAATATGATTGGTCAGATGAAGCTTTAGATATTCGTGTCGAAAAAGGCCTAGAGAATCAGTTTTGCTCCGACATGATAAAAAAAGAATTTAGAGAAAACAGAAATATCACCATCACTTTACCTAATACTACTTTTAAAGATAAATATGAGATTGATTTAGGTGGTATTCGGTGTGTAGTCAAACATGTAGGTGGGGATCATTCTGATGACTCATCACTTATTTTTGTAGAGGAAGAAAAGGTACTTTTCTTAGGGGACTGCTTGTATCCAAGTGTTTACGCACAACAACCACAATATAAAATTGAAAATGTTAGACATCTATTAGAAAACATCGAAATGTTTGATGCCGAAATTTATGTACTTTCGCATGAACACCCATTTTCTAAAGACGATTTTATGGGGTATATCATGCTGTTGAAGTTAATTTGTGATTTAACAGAAAAACATCAAAGAAACCACTCGAATTTGGTTAATGAACTATCTACTCAATTAAATCGAGAATTAAGTCAGTTAGAAGAAGAAATAGTATTTTGTTTTATTAATGGGTTATCAGTAGATTAAAATAAAGTTACAAGTGGTATGTAGTTCCATTATAGAACCGAAAAAACGCTTGGATATCCAGGCGTTTTTCAGCTTTATAAATGAAATGCTTCCTTAATATTCAAAGCAACTTTTTCTGCACTCAAGTTGGTGTTATTAATCTTTAGATAGTTTGCATAATTTATTTCGCCCTCTATAGAATTTAATCTGTATTTTTCCATCGAGCTTTTCAAGTCTTTTTCAGACCATTCAATATCTCTTTTTGAAGGTTTATGCTCAAGTCGATTACCGCTTTTATTTCGTTCCAATCTTTCTGCTACATCAGCTTCAAGCTCTACAAAGTAGACAGTTCCGCCTCTAGACTCAAAAAGCTTAGCGAGATTGTCCACATAGTCCCAATCCTCCTGCATATCAAAAGCCCATACATAAGTGAAAATTAACCCATATAAATTACTTTTTGATACCTCTTCAAATATTTGCTGACGAAACAAATTTACTAATCTTTTTCCTTCAGTCGTACTATAACTAAAAAAATGACTAACTAAATCTATCGTCATATGGTTATGAAAAAGTTTCAAATCTGTTATTTTAGCTAATTCTTGTCCAACAGTCATTTTACCCACTGCTTGCGGACCAAATATTAAAACAAGTTTCATAATCTCTCCCCTTTTTAATAATATATTAACATAAATTTCAAACTTCCCCGAAAATTGAAGAATTTTTCAGTTCGCCAGCGAGAGTTGGTGGTGACATTTTGTTAAAACATACGTTATGGGGATATGTTGATTGGAGTGGAGACTGGGCGATTCCTTGGGGATTAGCGATAGAGGAACAAAGGCTAAAAACATCACGTCCTGTGATAACGCCTTCGTGACCAACATCCATTTGGCCCAAGCGGCTCATCGGACGCTCCCCGAAGAAAATAAAAATGATTCTGACTAGGACATATTCTTCTTCTAGAAAGAGCCTACCTAGAGAAAAGCAATTTCAAATCGACATAACACAAATTTATACCTTCAAGAAAATGCTTAAAAAAATCAATCCTAATATTGTCATATCTTGCTTAAGAGGAGATTTCAATCAACGATTGGAGTTTCATAAGCAATTGGCGATAGATGTAAAGAATAGCAAAGGGATCTTTGTATTAAAACTCAAAGTCGATTTGAATCATGTTTTTTGTGGAAAATCGACTTTTTTCAGTGCTCTCGATTAGCGTCACAGATGAGAACTTGGAGCGAAGCGGCTCATCGGACGCCTCAAAGAAAGCGCCAAGCCGGAACGGAAATCAACCCCACGCTTGAAAATTAAGGGGAAATCTCTGTTTATAGTTATTTAAATTAAATGATTGTGATAACTGTTATTTATTTTTCTCACAAAGGTTCCCATAATACGAACATACCAGTAAAATAGTGTAGGTTAGGGGGATTTTATTTTGAAAGATCAACGCTTTAAAATTGCGCATCGAGAGGCGCTTATCGGCATCGGGCTTGTTATCGTCAACTTTGCCATTTGGTTTGGCTTTGCTTACGGACTAGGCTCTGGTGATCCGACAAACTATACGTATGTATTCGGTTTCCCTGCATGGTTTTTCTATAGCTGCATCGCAGGGACAGGATTCATGATTATTTTAATTTGGGTCGTCTTGAAACTCTTTTTCAAAGAGGTACCATTTGACGATGAGGAGGTGGATCAATAATGCATTGGCAAGTTATTTTTCCACTGTTATTATTTTTAGTCATCATCTTTGGTATTGGTATCTGGTCAAATAAGCATATACGCTCTTCCAATTCATTTTTACAGGAATACTTCCTCGGTGGTCGTGAAATGGGAGGTTTCATCCTTGCTATGACCATGATTGCTACGTACGGAAGTGCAAGTAGCTTTATTGGTGGTCCAGGTGTTGCTTACACTAAAGGGCTTGGCTGGGTATTGTTGGCGATGGCGCAGCTTCCTGCAGGTTATTTTGTTTTAATGATTTTAGGGAAGAAATTTGCTATTATCGCAAGACGTTATCAAGCCATCACATTAATTGATTTTTTACGAGAACGCTATAAAAGCCATGTCATTGTTATCCTATCAGCCATTAGTATTATCGTCTTTTTATTTTCCGCGATGATGGCACAATGGGTAGGTGGTGCTCGTCTAATCGAATCATTAACTGGCTTAAACTACACAACTGCACTCTTTATTTTTGCCATTTCTGTATTAGTTTATGTTATCATTGGGGGCTTCCGTGCTGTTGCATTAACAGATACAGTACAAGGCTCGATTATGGTCATCGGAACGATCATTTTATTAATTGGGACAATCATCGCTGGTGGGGGAATCGATAATATTATGGCCTCCCTTGTTGCGGAAAACCCAAATCTTGTGTCTCCTTTTGGAGCAGAAGGTGAATTAACGCCATTATACGTTTCTACATTTTGGATTTTAATAGGGGTTGGCGTTGTAGGCCTCCCACAAATAGCAGTTCGTGCCATGAGCTACAAAGATTCAAAAAGCATGCATTTAGCCATTATCATTGGCACTATTGCCATTGGGACTATAATGTTTGGGATGCATTTAATTGGTGTATTTGCGCGACCAGTTTTACCGGGCATAGAAATTGGTGATAAAGTTATGCCACTGCTGACATTGGAGGTTTTACCGCCGTTTTTAGCGGGCATTGTCTTAGCAGCACCAATGGCAGCTACAATGTCTACCGTCAACGCGCTACTGATGCTTGTAAGCTCCACTGTAGTAAAAGATATTTACTTAAATTATATTAAGCCGACAGCAAACGATACGGAAATTAAGCGTGCAAGCTTTATTGTCACAACAGTTATTGGTTTAGCCGTCGTCGTGTTTGCACTAAATCCACCAGATTTATTAGTATGGCTGAATTTATTTGCTTTCGGTGGACTTGAGGCTGTCTTTATTTGGTCCGTTGTATTAGGACTATACTGGAAAAAGGCCAATAAATATGGTGCTATTGCGTCGATGATTTCGGGTATGACCTTATATATTATTATTGATCGTTTTTACCCATCCGTCTTTGGTATGCATACCGTAACAATTCCAATTGTCGCTTCTTTATTCATATTTGTTTTAGTTAGCTTATTAACAAGTCATAAATTTAAAGATGAAAAGCTATTTATTTAACTAAGAAAACGCCGTAGAGATAGAAAATCTACGGCGTTTTATATTAGAGATGGATAGAACGTCCAAAGTCGTGGATAGAACCTCTGAAATGACGGATAGCCCCTGGAGCGACGGAAAGAATCTCCGAAGTGACGGATAGAACCACTGAAGCGACGGATGAAACCTCTCAAGTGACGGAAAGAACCATTGAAGCGACGGAAAGAACCATTGAAGCGACGGAAAGAACCTTCGAAATGACGGATAGAACCTCCAAAGTCGTGGATAGAACCTTCGAAATGATGGATAGAACGTCCGAAGTCGTGGATAAAACCTCTGAAATGACGGATAGACCCTGGAGCGACGGAAAGAACCACTGAAGCGACGGATAGAACCTTTGAAATGATGGATAGAAAGTCCAAAGTCGTGGATAGAACCTTCGAAATGAAGGGTAGAACGCCCCGAAAGTTTGTCGACAAGCAAAAACGCCGTAGATAATATATCTACAGCGTTTTTTAATGAACTATTATGTAATCATAAGCATTTTTAGTTAGCAATGTAATCGTTACGATAATAAACAGCACACGTACAAAGCCGCTCCCTTTTTTTATCGCTACGCGCGAGCCTACCATTGCGCCACCAATTTGAGCTACCCCCATCAATAATCCATAAGCATAATGAATGTGCCCTAAGTAGGCGAACATCAAAAGACCCGCAACATTACTTGCTAAATTTAAAAACTTCGCATTTCCCGCCGCTTTTAAAAAATCAAACCCGATGAGTAAAAAGCTAAAAATTAAAAAAGAGCCAGTTCCAGGACCGAGAAACCCATCATAAAATCCAATGCTAAATAACAACAGCATAAATAAAAGTAAATGAGTACGTGATAAATGTTTAACTGCAGATACAGAGCCCCAATCTTTTTTAAAGATTGTATAGATCGCAACAGCAGCAAGCATGATGAGCATGAGTGGTTTTAATAATTCAGGATTGATTAAATGAACTGTCCATGCCCCAAGTAGCGATCCGACAAAAGCGAGTGGAAAGTATTTGAGAACGGAACGGATCTCTAGTTGTCCAGAACGATAAAAGGAAATAGTTGATGTTAAAGCGCCCATTGTACCGGCAAGTTTATTGGTCGCCACGGCTGCAGCCGGATTTAAACCAGCAAACATAAGGGCAGGCAAGGCAATTAAGCCACCCCCTCCAACAACTGCGTCTACAAATGCGGCTAGAAATCCGAAAGATATTAATAAGATTACTAAATTTAAATCTAATTCAAATGCCATGTTTGCACCTCTATATTTAGTTACTACTGAAATAGTAACTAAATTTCAAGTGGCTGTAAAGACTTTTTCGTAAGTAAATGATCTACAAAATTTAGATTCATGTAAACTGATTGAGGGTATTATTATTTTAAAAACGATACTATTAAATTAAGTCTAGACTGTATTTGTAACTAAGTTGAATTAAAGAGATTTCCATCACTTGAAGTAAAGGGAAAAGAGGATAGGGATAGGGTTAAAAAGGCATATATTGCGAAGTAGCCTTTGAATAAAAGGAAGAATAAAAAATATGGAGTGAAATTAGATTTCGCTCCATACTTTATATAAAAATAATAGTGTTGGTACTGCCATAAAGAGTGATAATTTTGGCTAATTAAAAAATACTTGCAACTTTAACAGCCTTTTCAAGTCCTGTTGCAATAATTTCTTCCGCTTTATCAGGGAATTGATTGTGACCTTCAATCACTATTTTCTCTAGATATTTTACACCGAAAAAGTTCATCATGCATGCTACATATTTAACAGCCATTTCTAACTCGGCTTTTGGTCCTTCAGAATAGACACCGCCACTTGCGTTTAATAATGCAATTTTCTTATCTCCAATTAGACCTACTGGACCGTCTGGTGTATATTTAAATGTTTTGCCCGCGCGGTTTAAATAATCAATATAAGTGTGTAATACAGCTGGAATTGTTAAGTTCCATAATGGGAAACCAAACACAACTTTATCAGCTGCAAGGAATTGATCTAAATATTTATCAGCAACAGCAACAGCTTTTGCTTCTTCTACTGTTAAATCTAATCCTCTACTAGCCTTGAATGTACCGTTAATCATATCTACTCCTACATATGGCAATTCTTCATTGTATAAATCAAGTTCTACCACTGTATCATTTGGATGTGATTCTTTATAGCTTGCTAAAAATGTTTCATATAATTTCACACTCACCGCTTGGTCTGCGGGACGATTGTTCGCCTTTACAAATAAAACTGTTGTCATTTTCTTTTCCTCCTGGTACTAACTCTTATGTTGTTTTAAATAGGCTGTTTTAAATAGGGAACCAAATATCTTTACAATTTCTTTGTGAAACTATACTCCATGTCTCCACCTAGAGCTTCAGCAGTATCACCAGTTTCTCTGAAGTCATGTGTATGAATTTTCTCAAAAGGACCAAAATTTACTTGCTTATAAAATTCAAAACAAGGGAATCCGTCATGTTCACCGTGAATATCGACAGTACCATCTTTTTTTACATGTACAGTTAATAGATAATCAACGGGAGGTGCATATACATTTAATGGGTTGCTGGCACTAGCACTCATTTGAAATTTGACGTCATCTGATCCCCATATAATATCAGTGCACAAAATACCGTCAGTACTAGCTTTTCCATTTTTTTTAATAATGGATCCATCGGGAGTTATAATTCTTTCCGTTGTTATGCCTGTATTTGCATATGTGAATATGTCTTTTTTATAAAAATCTACAACCGCTTCTTGTTCAATTCTGGAACGCATAGCGTTTACAGCATATGGTGTAAATTCACGTGAGTCACCTTCAAATTGAATCACGTTTCCTGTTTGAGTATCCTTCTTAGGTTCAGTCCAAGACATTGGAATAAATACACTTGCTCTAACTTTAACGATAGTATTCATGGAAACCTCCATAATTTATTTGATTAATTTACTAAATTTGTTTGGGTGTATCCTATTTCTTTTGTAATCGAATTATAGTCAACTTGATTGACTATATTGTGTATAGTACAATGTGTTTCAAATAAAGTCAACCTAATTGACTTTGTTTGAGGAGGGTTTAAGTATGAATCATGAAGGATTTAATGAGTTGGATCTTACATCACTTTTATCATTATCCTTAAGCACATCAATTAATGAACTGCATGACAGATTGAGTGTATTGGGATTTGAGGATATTAGACCTGTACATGGCTTTATGTTTAAAAGCATCATTCCCAATGGAGCTACAGGTATAGAAATAGCCGAATATTTAGGCATTACAAAGCAAGCTGTGAGCAAAATGGTGGATTATCTTGAGCAACGTGATTATGTAATGCGCAAAGCTCATCCCACTGATAAGAGAGGGAAAATTATTGTTTTGACCGAACGAGGTTGGTTAGTAGTTAATGCAAAAGAGAAGATACTAGATGAGATTGAGCAACAGTGGATTAAAAAAATAGGTGTGGAACGACTACAAATGCTCAAAGAAGATTTAAGTAAATTAGTTTATGAAATAAATGAAGGTGAATTACCAACGAAAATAAGACCTGTCTGGTAATTATTATAGAGCTTATTACAGGAACTATTTGTACACCCAAAAATAAGCGTTTTTTTCAAAATCTGGACGCAATTACGCCAAAGCGAAATTGATATAGGTTGATTGATGTGGAGACTGGGTGACTTCTTAGGGATCAGCGATAGAGGAACGAAGGCTAAAAGTATCATATCCCGTGATAATGCTTTCTGGACCTACATTGTGTAGGTCCAAGTTGGCTCATCGGACACCCCCAAGAAAGCGCCCAGTGGGAATGGAAATCAACCACACGTTATGATGAGGAGTCCGAAATATAGTTATGGAGGAATTGGATGGATGCATTAATCGCCCAATTAAAAGAACTGGGATTTACAGAATATGAAGCAAAGGCCTATACAGCACTCGTACAAAATAGTCATGTAAGTGCCTATCAAGTGAGCAAAAACTCCGGTATTCCACGGGCTAGAATATATGACATACTTGGTGTACTTGTTGAAAAAGGGCTAGTACTGAAAGAAGAAACGACAGATCAAACGACTTACTCTTCCATTCCTGTCGCTGTGTTTTTACAACAAATTCAGCAACATTGGCAATCGAGTTTCACGTCGATTAGTGCTCAATTAGAAAAATTAGAAACGAAAGAGCAAGAAGCGGAACATAAGGTTGTCATGCTAAAAGGGAAACAGGCAATTGTCAATTATTGTCAATCGTTACTAAAAAAAGCAGAAAAAAAAGTTATTTTATCGATGTGGGAAGATATGTACGATGCGTTACGGGAAGACATTCATCAGGTGGCAAAGCATATTCCTGTTCATGGGATTACCTTGTATGTGGAGGATAATGAAGCTTCCATTGACCAGCACCGTATTACTCAATATACGAGGAAAGCTTCCACGCCCCATTGGTTTATCTTATCTGTAGATGGTCAGGAAATGATTTACGGCCATTCACCGTCCAATCAAGAAACGGCTTTTATTACAAATGATCCTGTTCATATTTATTTATTAGAGGATTATATATGGCATGACGTCCTAGTCAATCGTTTGTTAAAGCGTGATGATAAGGGGCTTGAGGAATGGATTACAAAAGAACGTAAAGCCTTTTTCTTAGAGTAAATAAAATGGTATTTAAAAAAGAATCTGTAAGACATCTGAGATATTTGATTAGATGGTGCGCAGATTCTTTTATTTTTATGTAAAATATGGCTAATCACCAAAGTTGTGGATGGCATTTGTTGCTTTGAAATAAAGTTTGATCAAAAAAATCCCACAAAACAGCATTTTACAATAAATATAAAGAATCCAGTTTGAAAAAAGATTGATCATTTCGTAATGGTGTTGCTCAACAATCGCGCCCGATTGCTTAACAAGCACTTTACATTCTCCTCTTGGAAATTCATTTCCACATTAGAAGACTTCAAAAAAAATACTACAAAAAGGGGTAGCGCCAGAAAAATACAGACTTACAACGTTTAGAAATATACACGGTTTTTTACACACTAAACGGTAAGCCCTAAACGTGTAAATATTGATGTATCCAGTGTTTGCGCTTCCTGTATAAAAAGCAGTATAAATAATGTTCATAGGAAAAGCCACGAAACGTTGATTTGATATGCTCCCCATTAGGTAGACAGATTAAAAAATAAAATCTGTTTAACAAAATGGGGAGTTTTTTTCATGCCTAAAAAATCATTTTCACCAGA